>PCCP01000047.1 GCA_002731775.1 Gammaproteobacteria bacterium | reverse complement strand
GAGAAGATTTTATCGGTGACAGTCGGGTCTGTTTGATTCTGGGTGACAACATTTTTTATGGCAACAAGATCGAAGAAACGCTGAAGAAGGCGGTAGTACAAAATGGTGGTGCCAGCATTTTTGCCTACTATGTTAAAGATCCTGAACGATATGGTGTGGTCGTACTGGATGAGAATCAGAAAGCGATCGATCTGGAAGAAAAACCGATCAATCCCAAGTCCCATTATGCAGTGACCGGTTTGTATATGTATGACAATGATGTAATTTCGATCGCCAAGACACTGCAGCCTTCCGTCCGCGGAGAACTGGAAATTACGGATATAAACAAAATCTATTTACGGCGTAACAATCTACACGTTGAACTTTTCGATCGGGGTACAGCCTGGCTCGACACCGGAACTATACAATCATTGTTAGATGCAGCGAATTTCATTCGGGTACTGGAAGAACGACAGGGCCTGAAAATAGCCTGCCCGGAGGAAATTGCTTTTCATCAAAATTACATCGATGCGGCACAGTTGAGATCTCTGGCAGAACCGTTGAAAAACAGTGCTTATGGAAAGTACCTGTTAAACCTTGCCGAAGAAAATTGAGCCATGAACGTGACTCCAACCGCAATTGCTGACGTGTTAGTAATCGAGCCGCGGGTCCACGGTGATCACCGTGGTTATTTCATGGAAACCTGGCGCAAGTCAGAAATGGAGAGCCTGGGAATCTTTGAGGAATTCGTGCAGGACAATCAAAGCAAGTCTCTGCAAAATACCCTGCGTGGTTTGCATTATCAGCTCAAACATCCACAAGGCAAGCTGGTGAGAGTGCTGGCAGGCCAAATCTTCGATGTCGCCGTTGACTTGCGGGAAAATTCAAAAAGTTTTGCTCATTGGGTAGGTGAAATCCTGTCTGCTGAAAATTCCAAACAACTATGGGTGCCAGCCGGTTTTGCCCACGGTTTCTACGTACTCAGTGACAGCGCAGAAATCGCTTACAAGTGCACCGGCTACTATGACGCGGAAGATGATCGCAGCCTGTTATGGAACGATCCCGAGCTGGCAATCGACTGGCCCTTGCTGGATGAGCAGCCCCTGCTTTCAGAAAAAGACCGGACCGCCTGCCCACTGAGCAAGGCAGCTGTATACCAGTGAGCAAGAAAACACTGGTATTGACGGGAGCCAATGGACAGCTGGGCAAGAGCATTCAAAAACTATGGGATGCAGCGCCGATCCATGACTGCTTTCATCTTCTCGCCTTCGACAAACAACAACTGGATATTACGGATCGCGAATCACTTCAGCAGCAGCTAAATAACCTGAAGGTTGATGTCATCATCAATGCCGCAGCCTATACCGCGGTGGATGCTGCACAGGAGAGCGAGGCCAATGCAGAGTTAGCCTACGCCATTAACGCACACGGCCCGAAAAATCTCGCGCGCTGGGCACAGGCCGCAGACGCAAAACTAATTCATATCTCCACCGACTTTGTATTCGATGGAACCGCAACCAGTCCTTACCCAATCGATGCGCAGCCCAATCCGCGCGGCGTCTACGCTGCCAGTAAGCTGGCTGGAGAACAGGCCGTGTTGGAGGCCCTGCCGAATAAGGCAATTGTCCTGCGGACATCCTGGCTGTACTCTGAATATAACAGTAACTTCGTGAAAACCATGCTCGGATTGTTGGCCACGAGGGAGTCAATCGCCGTCGTCAATGACCAGATCGGCGCGCCCACCTCAGCTGGGTCTCTGGGCGAAGTACTATTCAACATTGCGGTGAGCGATAATGGTAACGGCATCTACCATTGGAGCGACGATGGCAGCATTAGCTGGTACGACTTCGCCGTAGCGATACAGGAAGAAGGGATAGCCGCCGGCTTAGTTGCGCACAGTGTTCCCATCAACCCGATCACCACCGATGAATATCCGACTGTTGCCGCCAGACCAGCGTACAGCGTGCTGGATCGCAGCCGCACCGAGGCCGATTTTACTTGCACCGCACCGCCCTGGCGGGAACAATTGAAACTGGTAATTCAGCACCTGGCAGATCGAGAGCAAACCCACTGAGAAACAAACGACAATGAGAACTCTATTAGTAACCGGCGCCGCCGGTTTCATCGGCGCCAATTTCGTGCATTACTGGCGTAAAACTTACCCGCAAGACGCAATCGTGGTACTCGATGCACTCACTTACGCCGGCAATAAGGCCAACCTGTCGGCGATCTGGAATTCCGATGGCTTTAGTTTTGTTGAAGGCTCCATCTGCGATGAAGCACTGCTGGAAAATCTGATGCAGCAACATGGTATAAATACCGTGGTTCATTTTGCCGCAGAAAGCCATGTGGACCGATCCATTACCGGCCCCGACGCCTTCATCGACACTAATATAGTCGGTACCCACACCCTGTTAAAGGTAGCAAAAAGAGTGTGGATCGACGGGCGCACTGATATCCCCCATCACTTTCACCATGTCTCCACAGATGAAGTCTATGGCACATTAAGTGCCGACGATCCAGCGTTCCTGGAAACCACAGCCTATGCGCCTAACTCTCCCTATGCGGCGAGCAAGGCTGCTTCCGATCATCTGGTGCGGGCCTACCACCATACCTACGGTCTCAAGGTAAGCACCAGTAATTGTTCTAATAACTACGGCCCGTTTCATTTTCCAGAAAAACTAATTCCCCTGTGCCTGTTAAATATTCTGCATGGCAAAGCGTTGCCCATCTACGGTGATGGCAAGCAGATTCGTGACTGGCTGTATGTCGAAGACCACAGTCGTGGCATTGACTCGATTATCAATCACGGCCGCGCCGGCGAAACTTATAATATCGGTGGCAACAACGAGTGGACCAACATCGATACCGTAGAACTGCTATGTCAAATAGTAGACAGTAAATTTGCAGAAATTAAGGATTTGAAAATTCGTTTTCCAGATTCGCCCGGTGCAACCGCCGTGGCCTCAAAATCACTGATAAGCCATGTAAGCGATCGGCCCGGTCATGACACCCGTTATGCGGTCGATGCCGGCAAGATCATGTCCGAATTAAGCTATCAGCCATTAGAGAATTTCAAGTCCGGCCTGGATAAAACCGTAGACTGGTATTTGAACAACGCGCCCTGGTGGCAGGCAATACTCGATGGCTCATATAGAAAATAGATGGCTGATTTCAATGTCACCGGTTTAAGTTGTTTGCATCCGAGGCAAAGAATCTGCCGGGAATACCAAGGCTCTGGCAGCGCAGCGCGTCGTCACCGAATCTCCATAACCCCTATGTTCTCTGCCTGAGCCCTTCAGCGAGCGTTAATCTGTAGGCTATAAACTCTCGATAGACTAACATTGCGATTTTGCCGGTCCTGGTTAGTGAGTCGAGACTCTCGGAATTATAGATATCCGATTAGCGTAGAGGAGAGAACGAAATTAGTACGCGAGACAAACCATTGCAGGCGTCGATCATTAGGCAGACCAATTCAGGCTTGAAGAGCGCAGTTTCAATGTTGGTGGCATGCTGGGTTGTTGCTGCGGTGGCTTTTGATTTTGGTGGTGAGAAATGGCCCGGTGGCGAAACCGAGTTCTATTTTGCTTTAGAGGGCACCTCAGGCACGGGCCGGCTCTGGAATACGGCCTTCAGCGAAGCCCTTCTGGATTGGAACGGGGCTACAGATTTCAATTACATCCTGCGCCAAGAATCCCGTGACCCCTGCGTGAGTGACTCTTTGAACGGAGTCGATTTCACGGAAGATGTCTGTGGTACCGAATTTGGTGAACAAACCTTGGCAGTGACCCTTATCAGTACCCAGAAACAATTGCTGGGCCCCCCGAAAATTATAGAAGCAGATATCGTGGTTAACCAAGGCGTTCCATTGGATATATTTGATGGTAATCTGCAGCAGTTTGGTGCGCGCTTCGACGGCATAGATTTCAGGAGGATCGCCCTGCATGAACTAGGCCATGCCCTCGGCCTCGACCATGAACTTTCGGCATCAGCCATGATGGCAGCGACTGTCAGCAATCTCGACCGACTGACAGAGGACGATATTGCCGGCGTCAATACACTCTATGGTGGACTAGCAAATTGCACGGTGCGGGTTCTGAGTTATGGTCAGACTACGGACGCACTGACGGCAGGGGACTGCACAGTCGACGAGCTTACCCTCGGCAACAGTGATGACAGTTTCATCGATGTCTACAGTTTCGAGCTTGTCGAGTCCACCACGATACAGTTCGAGATGGCATCCACCGGCCTTGATTCGGTGTTGATCCTGGCGGATTCAAAACTGCAGTATCTTGGCTTTGACGATAAGCAGAGTGGCAGCTGTAGCTCCAGCCTGAGTCAGACACTGGACCCTGGCAGTTATCTAATCCTTGCCAATACCTTCGACGAACCGGTTCAGGAAGCCTGTGGCGGCACCGGCAGTTATGAGTTGACGGTGACATTCAGCAGCAGTGGGAATCCAGATCTGGGTAATACCACCAGTCTCAATGGCGGCAGCTCCAGCGCCCGCTTTCGGGCCGGAGTCACGGCAGACAATGGCAGCAGCTTTGGCAATCGGTTCAGCGCCAGCGATTCCCTGGATCTGGACGTCAGCATAGACATCGACCCGTCACATGTAGGGCAAGCAGGTTTCCTGATAATTGCTGCGCTTGTGGACGGCGAAATCCTACTGCTGAACCAGCAGGGCCATTTCGTTAACTACACGCACAATTCGGCGCAGTTAATCAAGGCCACCACTAAAGTCCTCAGTGCGACGGAAGCGTTCGCTGTGCTCACCGATTTTGTGCCGGCGGAGGTGGGCATCGAAAGTATTATCGTTGATTTTTTCGTTGGCTATGGACTGGATAGTGAGCCGGCTGAAGTGTACTTTCATCAGACGCCGTTGAATTTGATTGTAGTTCCATAAACAGTGGTGCCAACAGAGCCTGAAGAAGTCAGAAAACNGTNGGCCTGGGGGGAATCCGGANCCTTGACGGCGGCCTCAATCGGGAGATTTANCTGCNGCTGTTATTCCAGCGGACTACATTTAACGGTATAATNNGGCTGCATTTTTTTCGGNCGACTGGTTGGCTTGAAAAACAAGCACAAAAAGTGCGGATTCGGGCCNCTCAANTGACCCGAGAGCGGGGCAGGAGGACAATCACCCCTTGTTTGCGTTGATTAATTTGAGACNAGGGTGTTAACAGGTTTACTGGGATTATTACTGAGAAGTTTACTGAGAGGAGCGTAAAGTGTTAAGTATGAAGAAGTTAGTTTTGTCACCATTATTACAGGTAGTTTTAATCGCAAGCGCAGCCCTGTTTGTTACTGCGAACTTTGCTGACGACAGTTTGACCGTTGCCAGGGCGCAAGCACTGCAGCTGGCGGCATTAAGCGAAGGTTTCGATGCAGAGCAAACCTATATGCTTTCCTGTTTCGCCTGCCACAGTACCGGAGCTGCAGGCGCACCCAAGGTTGGCGCAGGCAATGCCGCCGAGTGGGAGCCAAGATTGGAGAAAGGCCTTGAAGCGATAGTAAGCAATGCAATCAATGGGCTGAACACCATGCCACCGAAAGGACTCTGCTTTAACTGTACCGATGATGATCTCGCAGCCATCGTCGACTACATGATAGCAAACAGCAAGTAAGCAAAACTTAGCACGCTGTTGAGAGAATGGGCTGCACGCAGCCCATTTTTTTGCCTGAAATTTGCCCAAACCCCTGTTTCTGAGCTATTAGGATAGGGTAAGTTCAGTCAGGGCTCCCACCGATGTCATTTGCCACTATAAACTCGAGAGCATTGCTGGGTGTTGAAGCGGTGGAAGTGAAGGTGGAAACCCATTTATCCAATGGGCTGCCCAGCTTTGCCATCGTCGGCTTGTCAGAGAAGGCGGTAAAAGAAAGCAAGGAAAGAGTTAGAAGTGCCATTATCAATTCCGGCCTGGAATTTCCTGACCGACGCATCACCGTCAATCTGGCGCCTGCCGACATGCCCAAGCATGGGGGTAGATATGACTTCGCCATCGCCTTAAGCATTCTTAGCGCCTCCGGGCAATTGCGATCAGAGCCCCCGCAAAACAGCGAGATTCTTGGTGAGTTGGCTCTCGATGGCAGCATGCGCAGGGTCCACGGCGCAATACCGGCCCTGATTGCAGCGCAGGCTGCGAAGCGCAAGATCTATCTTCCCGCCGCCAATGCCAACGACTTGATCCTGGTGGGCTACGAGCAGGGACGTTGTGTAGAAAGCCTGCTCCAGTACGTGGATCATCTGCTCAATACCACCGCACTCAGGGCGGTGGGCGATTTGCTGTCTCGGAGCACTGTAGCCCCAAAACCTCCACCACGCATTCCAATCCTTATTCAGGGTCAGGCGGTCGCCAAACGCGCGGTGGAGGTCGCGGCGGCCGGCGGCCACAATCTGCTGATGATAGGACCGCCGGGATCTGGCAAGACCCTGCTGGCGAACTCACTGATCGGCTTGCTTCCGCAGATGAGCAATGGGGAGGCTCTGGAAGTGGCAGCCATAAATTCGGTGGCGAATCTGACACTGGAAGCCACCGCCTGGCGCAATCGACCGATTAGAACACCCCACCATTCCGCCACCAGTGTGGCGCTGGTTGGTGGTGGCAGCAAGCCGAGTCCGGGCGAGATCAGCCTTGCCCACAGGGGGGTACTGTTTCTCGATGAACTCACGGAATTCAAAGCCGGTGTACTCGATGCCCTGCGAGAGCCGCTGGAGTCGGGTGAGATTACGCTGAGTCGCGCCAATTATCGGCTCAAGTTCCCAGCGAAATTTCAGTTGCTCGCTGCCATGAATCCCTGTCCCTGTGGCTACGCCGGAGATGTGCGGCACGAGTGTCGGTGTCCTCCCGTAAAGATTGAGCGTTATCTTGGCAAGCTGTCTGGTCCCCTGCTGGACCGGCTGGATTTGTTTATCGAAGTCCCGGGCCTGTCCCCTTCGGAGTTGCTGGCGCAGAAACCCGACAGTGTAGATTTTGATGCGGCGAGAGCGCGCATCGAGAATTGCCGCAAGCTGCAGTTTCAGCGCAGCGGCAAGCTGAACTCCGAGCTGGACACTTCAGAGCTGGAGCAATATTGCCTGCTTGGGTCCGGGCTGCGCAAGGTGTTGGCCAGGACGATGGAAAAGCTTGGGATGTCGGCACGGGCCACGCTCCGGGTGATGAAAATGGCGAGGACGATCGCGGATCTTCAGGGGAATCACAAAATCCGGGAGAACGATCTTCTCGAGGCGATTGGCTACCGCAAATGCCAGCTCAACCGATCACTGCTGCGATGAATCCTCTTCAAATTGCTGCAGCCGCTGCTCCAGCTGCAGAATAGTCGCACCGAGCTCGTCGATGCGACGTTCGGCCCGCTGTAATGCCTTCGACTGTGCATCGAACTCGGACCGAGTCAGGATATCCAGCTCTGCCAGCGCCCTGGCCAACTGTTGCTCTATCTTGGTGCGTAACTCACTGGACAATTCCCGTGCGAAGGGAAGCGCAGAGGAAAGTCGGCTGGCGAGATCATCGAGGAAATTTTTGTCGCGCATCGGGGCAATGGCTCTGCGGTTTTGAAGCAGGGACCGCAGTATAACATCAAACATTTTTAGCCAATCGCCCAAAACGCACCAATTCAGTACGTCTCCCGGCCCACGCACTGCTAGTGTACAATATTGCGGCATTTGTCCTGGAGGTTCACCGGCTGCAAAACTGTAATCTTCCTAATATTTTGTTTTCATTAGAAAAACCATAACTGGCACGGCCCGTGCATGGTGCTCCAACAGTTGATTGAATTCGAATAGGCAGATGCCTGAACTAAACCATCCGAACAGCGAAGGAGCAAAATAATGAAGTTAGTCACGGCTATTATCAAGCCATTCAAACTGGACGACGTCCGCGAGGCCCTGTCTGAGATAGGGGTGCAGGGCATTACCGTAACTGAAGTAAAAGGCTTTGGTAGACAGAAAGGCCACACTGAGTTGTATCGCGGTGCGGAGTATGTTGTCGATTTTCTTCCCAAGGTGAAACTGGAAGTTGCCATTGGAAGCTCCCTGCTCGATCAGACTCTGGAGACAATCACCAGCGCCGCGAACACCGGCAAAATTGGTGACGGCAAGATCTTCGTTACCGAGCTCGCGCAGGTTATCCGCATTCGCACCGGTGAGACCGGCGACGAAGCGATTTAAATCACAATGTCTGGAATCGCTTTAAGCCCTGGAAACAGACTGATTATTAGAGATTGCTGAGGAAGCAAAATTAGGAAGAAGTTAATGACAAATTAAGTGGGACTCGGCCTGGCGCCGACCACGCTGATGTGACTTCCTTCGGTAGCGTCTGCCCGGGAGCGCGATAGCGGTGATACTGGAACAAAACCTGGACGAAAAACCGGGCCCAAAGATGGCAATCGTTGCCGACACCGATCATGCAGTATTGAAGAAAGCGAGCATAGTAGATCTCTCGAAATTCGAAGATGCTGTCACCGATCGTATTATTCCGGGTTCGCCTGCGCCGGGTCACAGCAGCGTAAATAGCAGTAAATACGCACAAGGTTTCTTCGCTAAAAACTTGGGGTGGGGAAGTGTAGCTTCAGCGTCTGCGGCGCCTCTACCTCATGTCGCCGTACAGGTACTGCAAGATCGACAGTGCCGCTATCGGGGCGGTTTCAGTCCTGAGTATACGGGCGCCCATGCCGACGATGGCAAAATTGCGCTGCCGGCCCCAATTTATCTCTGCTTCAGAAAAGCCAGCTTCAGGCCCGATTAACAGATTAATGCTGGCCGACTTTCCGATACGCTCCGGGAATTGCTCTTGCCCGCCCGGCTCCAGCAATAAATTCAGACCGGCCCCGTTGTTTTCGCGCCAATCAGCCATCGAGGCTGGCATGCAGACCTCGGGGATATCAATTCTTCCACTCTGTTCGCTGGCGCTGATTGCGATCTTGCGCCAGTGCCTGAGTTTGTTCTCGAGACGCGCCGGGTGCAGTCTCACTTCACCATGCTCGGTGTAGAGGGGAGTTAACCGGGTGACGCCAAGCTCTGTCGATTTTTGAATGGCAAAATCCATTCTATCGCCGCGGGACAAGCCAAGACCGAGATTGATTACAAGCGCGGACTTGCCAGGGCTTCGAATCTGACGCAGCAGCCTGACCGACACCTCGTGCTTCCTGATCTGGATAATTTCTCCGGCAAACTCACCGTCTCTGCCATTAAACAGATGCACCGCGCCTGCCACAACCAGTCGCAATACGTGACAGAGATAGTGGGAAACTTCCGCCGAAAGCGACAGCAAGGAATCAGCTTCGAGTTGAGCGTTGGTATAAACGCGAGGGATACGCATCATTTGCCTGCAGCTGTTAGCCGTCGCGCGGTAGCCTGGCGGCAACGGCTGGGAATTTAACTACTTTCTTGGTGACAGTGCCAGGTTTGTCCAGATTTGGCTAACGCTGGCGGCAAGATTCATGGAATAGAAGTGAAGCCCTGGAGCACCACCGTCTAACAGCCGTTGGCACAGGTCGGTGACCACGTCGATGCCATAACTGCGCAAGCCCTGCACGTCATCACCAAAGCCCGTCAGCCGCTTGGCCAGCCAACGGGGAATCTCGGTGCCACAGTTTGCGCTGAACCTGGCCAGGTTCCCGTAATTTGTGATTGGCATTATTCCCGGCACAATAGGAATCTCAATGCCCGCACGGGTGCAATAGTCGACGAACTGAAAATAGGCATCGGCGTTATAGAAGTATTGGGTAATGGCGGCATCGGCGCCGGCATCAACTTTCGCCTTGAAATAAGCCACGTCAGCGGTGTAGCTCGATGACTCCGGATGGATCTCGGGATAGCATGCGACCTCGATGTGAAAGAAGTCACCAGTTTGCTTGCGTACAAATGCAACCAGTTCGTTGGCATAGCGATGTTGACTGGCGGCTCCCGAGCCCGAGGGAATATCTCCTCTCAGGGCGACCAACCGTTTAACCCCGATTTGCCGGTAAATATCCAGCAGTTGCACGATCTCGCTAGTGTCGGTGCCGCCAAAGGATAGATGAGGCGCCATCTGAGAACCCAGGGATTGATAGCGCAGAATGGTCTTCTGGGTGCCGGTCCTGGTAGAACCTCCGGCGCCATAAGTCACCGAGAAAAAATCCGGATTAAGTTTAGCCAGGCTTGCATGCACAGCATCCAGTTTCGTTTCTCCAGCCTCGGTACGAGGCGGGAAAAATTCAATACTGAATTGTCTTGAGTTGGAGCCTGGCATAATAATCCGGCTTGGGGTCGGTTCCCCAGTCGTTGGTTTTAGTACCGATACGAGTCGTTCTTGTAGGGACCGTCAACCGCCACATTGATGTAGTCTGCCTGGACCGCAGTCAATTTAGTTAGAACCCCACCAAAACCGTTCACCATCAGTGCCGCAACCTCTTCGTCCAGATGTTTGGACAGCACTTCGACTTTTAGATTGTTCTGTCTCAGATCTTCGCTCTGGTGCGCATATTTACGTTCATACAGGGACATCTGCGCCAACACCTGGTTGGCAAAAGAACCATCCATGATGCGCGATGGGTGACCGGTGGCATTGCCAAGATTTATCAGCCGCCCTTCAGACAAGAGAATTAAATAGTCTTCCTTGTTGCCGGTACCGCTACGATAGATCTTGTGAACCTGCGGCTTCACTTCCTCCCAATCCCAGTTATCGCGCATGTACTGCGTGTCAATTTCGTTATCGAAATGACCGATGTTGCAAATAATCGCCCCGGGCTTTACCTGAGAGAGCATGAATTTGTCGCAGACGTTAACGTTGCCGGTGGTGGTAACGATCAAATCCAGTTTTGACAGTAGCTCGCTGTTAATACCATCAGCCGTTCCCGTGTTAACCCCATCGATGTAAGGAGAAACCACTTCGAAGCCATCCATGCAGGCCTGCATGGCGCAGATGGGATCGATCTCGGCAATCTTCACGATCATGCCTTCCTGCCGCAGGCTCTGTGATGAACCCTTACCTACATCGCCGTAGCCCACGACCAGCGCCTGCTTGCCGGCCAACAACATATCGGTGCCGCGCTTGATGCCATCGTTGAGACTGTGGCGGCAACCGTATTTATTATCGTTCTTGGACTTGGTGACAGAATCATTCACATTGATTGCGGGAACTTTAAGCGAGCCATCTTCCAGCATCTCTACCAGGCGATGTACGCCGGTCGTGGTTTCTTCGGTAATGCCATGGATGTGGTCCAGCAGCTGCGGATACTTGTCATGCACCATGGCAGTGAGATCACCGCCGTCATCCAGAATCATATTCACATCCCAGGGTTCACCGTCCTTGAGGATGGTCTGTTCGATGCACCATTCGCCCTCGGCTTCGGTCTGGCCCTTCCATGCATAGACCGCAATACCTGCGGCGGCAATACAGGCTGCGGCATGGTCCTGAGTGGAGAAAATATTACACGAAGACCAGCGTACTTCGGCACCGAGTTCCACCAGGGTTTCGATCAACACGGCGGTTTGCACGGTCATATGAATACAGCCGAGAATCCTGGCGTCTGCCAGGGGTTTGGATGCCGAATATTTCGCGCGCAGACTCATCAGCGCCGGCATTTCGGCTTCTGCCAGGGTGACTTCCCGGCGCCCGAAGTCAGCCAGCGACATGTCCGCTACTTTGTACTCCGCAGTGAAGGGCTGCTTCCCGGATACAGATAAGTTATTCATAGTTTGCTCCATCAGTTCGGTCAAAGTCCGGCGTCGCTTCTTAAGGCATCGGCTTTGTCCGTTTTCTCCCAGTTGAATTCTACATCGTCTCTGCCGAAGTGGCCGTAAGTGGCAGTTGATCGGTAAATGGGTTGGATCAGGTCCAGCATCTTGATTATACCTCTGGGCTTTAGTTCAAAATGCGCTCGAATCAAGTTAACGATTTGCTCATTACCGATCTTATTGGTGCCAAATGTTTCGATGCTGATGGAAGTCGGTTCGGCCACACCGATGGCATAGGACAATTGCAGCTCACAGCGGTCGGCAATGCCGGCGGCGACAAGATTTTTGGCAACATAGCGAGCAGCGTAAGCGGCCGAGCGGTCGACCTTGGACGGATCTTTGCCGGAGAAGGCGCCGCCGCCGTGACGGGCCATGCCGCCATAAGTGTCGACAATAATCTTGCGCCCGGTCAGGCCACAATCACCGTAGGGGCCACCGATAACGAAGCGACCGGTTGGATTAATGAAATATTTTGTATCCTCATTTATCCACTCGGTCGGGAGCACCGGCTTGATGATTTCTTCCATAACGGCTTCTTGCAGAACTTTTAGAGAAACTTCAGCACGGTGCTGGGTAGAGAGTACGACGGCATCGATGGCGACGGGTTTGCCGTCTTCATAGCGGAAGGTGATCTGGCTCTTGGCATCGGGTTCGAGCCAGGTCAGGGTGCCATTTTTTCTGACTTCGGCCTGACGCTTAACCAGGCGGTGAGAATAGGTTATGGGCGCCGGCATCATCACGTCGGTCTCGTTGGTGGCGTAACCGAACATCATGCCCTGGTCGCCGGCACCCTGTTCATGGTCCTCGGTTTGATCCACGCCCATGGCGATATCGGCAGACTGTTTGCCTATGGCGTTGAGCACAGCACAGGTATTACTGTCGAAGCCGCTTTTGGAGTGGTTGTAACCGATATCGTTGACTACTTCCCGGACCACGCCCTCTACATCGACATAGGCTTCGGTTGTTATTTCCCCCGCCACCACCACCATTCCGGTTTTTATCATGGTCTCACAGGCAACGCGTGAGTTTTTGTCCTGTGCCAACAGCGCGTCTAGAATCGCGTCCGAGATCTGATCGGCCATCTTGTCCGGGTGACCTTCGGATACAGATTCAGATGTAAATAAACTTGTTTCAGTCATTAATCATTCCTTTTTCTGAAAAATAATCAGGAGTCAGAAAACATTTTTTTAGTTTCGATTGTAGGTTTTTTAAAAACCCGCATTTGAATTTGAAAACCGTTGCGTAGTCCCAGATAGGAGCTCTGACCGGCTTCTAGACCAGCCTTCATCGCCCAGTTATCAAGATCGCCATCATCGAAGCCGAGCCAGAGGTCGCCGCAGGACTCTCTCACCCAGTCCTGAGCGTGAGTAGACAGATCGACTATCAGCAGAAAGCCATCAGACTTCAGCAGGGCGGCGGCATCGAGAAAAGTCCTGGCGGTGGAGGCGATGTGGTGCAGCACCATGTCAAAGATGATGAGATCTACTCTCAGCTTTTCAGCGCGCGCCACATCGGTATCGCCGAGGATGAATTGGACATGCTTGTAGCCAGCGGTGCTTATTGCCGCCCTGGATTTATCCAACATGTCCGAAGAGTTATCCAGCGCGCTCAGGTGCTTGAACTTCGCAGCCAGTTCCACCAGTAGCTGACCTTCGCCCGGCCCGACCTCCAGCACCCGGGCATCTGCCGACAACCCCAGCCCGTCGATAATGTCATGCAAACCATTGGCATAGTGGGAATGCTCGACAATGAGGCCCTGTTTCTCGCGAAACTTATCGGCATTGCGCTCGAAGAATTGCAGTGACTGCTGTGAGCGTTCTAACTGGATTTGTTTTATCTTCTTGCGTTGAGCATTTGGCAGGGGCAGGTCGTCTATGGAATCAAATACTTCTTTTTTAATTTCCCGGTAACTGTCTTCATCACAGAGGAAGGCGCGACGGTAGAAAATGGAGTTGCCTTCCCGGCGCGTGGAAACCAGTCGGCCCGTCGCCAGAATTTTCAGGTGGTGGCTGAGAGCCGACTGGCGGATATCGAGAATGCGGCAGAGCTCGAGGACACCGAAAGATTCATTTTTCAGCAGTCTCAGGATTTGCAGGCGTAAGTTATCGGCCAGGGCCTTATGCAGCCCGGCCAATTGGTCGAGCAGACCTGGTGGTTCTGGTTGTGTGGCTCGCAGTGCCGCAGCGCTCATCTGCTCAGTATCCATTCGAAACAGGCGCTACCTTAGCAGTAAGTCGTAGAGAATTCAAACCTATATCAAAATATATTGATATAGGTTTGCAAGCAGAAAACGGCGATTACAGCATCGATAGAAGAGTCGAATTTAATTGGCCTGTCGGTGGCATATTCACTTCAGGTGCGGGAAAATAGCCGGCTTCAAGTGGAAGCAAATCTTAGGGCACCTCTGAATGAATTGCGCCGGCCTGGTCACTCTGCCCATTATTGCGAGTAGCCAGACGCAGGTGGTTGCGGTTTGATTGGCCGATAAATAGGAGTTTTTTACATGGCGGATAAGGCTGTGTCACGCAGGCAATGTGCGAATGCAATTCGCGCATTAAGTATGGATGCTGTGCAAAAGGCGCGTTCGGGGCACCCCGGTGCGCCGATGGGGATGGCAGACATAGCCGAAGTGCTGTGGAATGACTTCTATCAGCACAATCCAGGCAATCCCGGCTGGTTCAACCGGGATCGCTTCGTCTTGTCCAACGGTCACGGCTCGATGTTGATCTACTCCCTGCTACATCTGACCGGCTATGACCTGGCTATCGAGGAGCTCCAGCAATTCCGGCAGCTGGGTTCGAAGACCCCCGGTCACCCCGAATACGGCTACACCCCCGGTGTCGAAACCACCACCGGTCCCCTGGGTCAGGGCCTGGCCAACGCGGTGGGAATGGCCATCGCCGAGAAAACACTGGCGGCCCAGTTCAATCGAGATGGGCATGAGGTCGTCGATCACCATAGCTATGCATTCGTTGGTGATGGTTGCCTGATGGAGGGCATTTCCCATGAAGTGTGCTCCCTCGCAGGCACATTGAATCTTGGCAAGTTGATTGTTTTCTATGATGACAACGGCATTTCAATCGATGGCGAGATCGATCAATGGTTTGCAGACGATACCGGCAAACGCTTTGCCGCCTATGGCTGGCAAGTGCTGTCGGTGGATGGTCATGACCCGGATGCAATCGGTAGTGCTATCGAACAGGCGAGGCTGGAAAGCTCCAGGCCCAGCCTGATTTCCTGCAAGACGATTATTGGCTTCGGCTCACCGAATAAACAGGGTACGGCGGCAACCCACGGGGCACCGCTGGGCGATGATGAAATCGCTGCGACTCGGGCAGCGCTGGATTGGCCCCATGCAGCATTTGTTATCCCCGTCGAAATTAAGCAGGCCTGGGATGCAACCGAGAAAGGCTTCAGCGCAGAGTCAGCGTGGAAGGAAAAACTGGTTTGCTATGAGGAGGAGTACCCCGAGTTAGCAATGGAACTCGTGCGTCGAATCAAGGGCCAGCTCCCCGGGCATTTTAGCGCCAAGGCTGACGCCTACATAAGCCAATGCCAGCAATCTGCTGACGATATAGCCTCGCGCAAGGCTTCACAAAACTGTATCGAAGCCTTTGCCAGTTTATTGCCGGAGTTGATTGGCGGTTCGGCCGATCTGACCGGTTCAAATCTGACCACCTGGTCCGGTAGTACGCCGATTTCAGAACGGGCTAATGGCAATTATATCTACTTTGGTGTTCGGGAGTTTGGTATGACCGCCATTGCCACCGGCATCGCACTGCACGGTGGCTTTGTACCCTATACAGCCACTTTTCTCATATTCATGGAATATGCCCGAAATGCTGTGCGCATGGCGGCATTGATGAAGCAGCAAAGCATCCTGGTCTATACCCATGACTCCATAGGACAAGGCGAAGACGGACCAACCCACCAACCGGTAGAGCAGTTGGCCAGCCTCAGAATTACGCCAAATATGTCACTCTGGCGGCCCTGCGATCACGTGGAAACTGCGGTGGCCTGGAAAGCGGCTCTGGAGAGACACGATGGACCCACGGCCCTGGTGTTTTCCAGGCAGACCCTGGTGCACCAGCAGCGCAACGAGGAACAATTGGCCGGCATCCCCCGGGGCGCCTATATTCTTAGAGACTGCGAGGGCGAGCCGGAGATTATCGTCATGGCGACCGGCTCGGAAGTGGCGATCTGTGCCGAGGCCATTGCTACGCTTCAATCGGAGGGCATCAAGGCGCGGCTGGTTTCCATACCCAGCGTCGACGTGTTTGAGAGCCAGGATGTTGCCTACCGGGAAAGTGTCTTGCCCCCGGCAGTACGCAAACGACTCGCGGTCGAAGCGGGAGCAGTAGATTGCTGGCGCAAGCTGGTAGGGCTGGATGGCAAGGTCATAGGCATGGAATCTTTCGGCGAATCGGCGCCGGGTCCGGTGCTAATGGAGCACTTCGGGTTCAGCGCCAACAACGTGGTGGATACGGCCAAATCACTACTCTAGCGCCGGTGACAAGTTATTAACTCGGTAGACGTTCATGCCTTATCGCATAGCAATTAATGGTTACGGCCGTATCGGCCGCTGTGTGATGCGCGCCTTCTATGAGTCGAGCAAGTATCCCGATTTGAGTATTGTCGCGATAAACGATGTCGCCGACAGCAAGACCCTCGCCCACCTAACCCGCTATGACAGCACCCACGGGCGCTTTGCGGGTTCGGTCGTAGAAACCGGCGATGCTCTGGTGATAAATGGCGATCACATCCTCGTTTCCAACACCGATGACCTGGCGCAGCTACCGTGGGCAGGTTTGAACATCGATCTGGTGATGGAGTGTAGTGGTGCGTTTACAGATCGGGTGGGGGCTCAGCAACACCTGGATAACGGTGCAGCCAAGGTGCTTTTCTCGCAACCGGCTGAAGGCGATGTCGATGCAACCCTGGTGTACGGCATCAACCACACCCGCTTGCCGCAGAGCGCAACAATCATCTCTAACGCATCATGCACCACTAATTGCGTCGTTCCCGTGCTAAAAGCCCTCGATCAAGCCTTGCAGATTGAAGCCGGCGTCATTACGACCTTGCACTCGGCGATGAATGACCAACCGGTCATCGACAGCTATCATCACAATGACCTGAGAAAGACCCGCAGCGCCATGCAGTCTATCATTCCGGTGGATACGGAACTGGCGAAAGGCGTCGCCAGGATCCTGCCGGAGTTGACTGGAAAACTGGCTGCTCAGGCAATACGTGTGCCTACGGTCAATGTTTCGGCGATTGACCTGACGGTTACCGTTAAAAAGGCGACGACGGCAGAGGCAGTTAATGGCGTAATCCGGGAAGCCAGTGAACACATGCCTGAAAATATCCTGGGCTATACCAATGAGCCTCTGGCATCTTGTGATTTCAATCATGATCCGCGCTCTGCCATTGTCGATCTGAATCAGACCCGGGTTGCCGGCACCAAGCTGGTCAAGCTACTGATCTGGTTCGATAACGAATGGGCCTATTCCAACCGTATGCTGGATGTGGCGCAATATCTTTATACGCGGGACCCAGGCTAAGAGCCGGGGCTCTCGATTACTGGATCTGAACCCGGGTCGACGCCCGGATCGGGAAAGGCTTTCGATGACATTTAAGCGCATGCAACAACTGCAGCTGAAGGGCAAGCGAGTACTGATTCGCGAAGACTTTAACGTGGCGCTGAGCGGCGATGAGATTGACAACGATACTCGCATCCGGGCGGCGTTGCCGACCATAGAGATGGCGGTATCTATGGGTGCCCATGTGATCTTGATGTCCCATCTCGGCAGGCCCGCGGAAGGCAAACTGATTTCTGAACAGGCGCAATACTCATTACAGCCAGTAGCGGCAAGACTTTCAGAATTACTTCGGACCAGGGTAAATCTGGTCCAGGATTATCTGGGCGTGGTGCCGACGACGGCCGCTGCCGGGGACATCAGTCTGTTGGAGAATGTGCGGATAAACGCGGGAGAAAAGGCCAACGATGATGGGCTCTCGAAACAATATGCCGCCCTCTGTGATGTCTTCGTCATGGACGCATTCGGAGCCGCCCATCGCGCCCAGAGCAGCACCTGTGGGGTTGCCAAGTTTGCGCCTTTAGCCTGCGCTGGGCCCTTGTTGGTCCGCGAACTGGACGCACTCGATCGGTTCTTAAAGGCGCCCCAGAAGCCAATGCTTGCCATCGTCGGCGGTGCCAAGGTCTCCAGCAAGCTCGGCGTGCTAGAGAACCTGGCGACGAAAGTGGATCAACTCATTGTCGGAGGTGGTATCGCCAATACATTCCTGGCGGCCAGGGGCATCAATGTCGGCAATTCGCTTTACGAGCCGGAGTTGGTAGAGGTTGCGGCAGCATTACTTGAGAGCACAAATATTCCCCTTCCCACCGATGTTATTGTGGCGAAAGAGCTTTCAGGTAGTGCGCCGGCCAGCACCAAGTTAGTTGCGGAGCTCGAAGACGACGATATGATTCTGGATATCGGTCCGGTGACAGCAATGAATTTTGCTGAAATAATCGGTACTATGAAAACGATTTTGTGGAACGGGCCGCTGGGAGTATTTGAGTACGATCAGTTTGCCCAGGGCACCCGGGTGTTGGCGCAAGCGATAGCCGACAACCCCGGTTTCTCCATAGCCGGTGGCGGAGAAACCGTTGCCGCTATC
>PCCP01000046.1 GCA_002731775.1 Gammaproteobacteria bacterium | reverse complement strand
AAAAGGGTCAACTGACCCTTTTTTTATGCCGGTAGCCTGGTGGCAAGCGGTGGCTAGAATTCCCGTCGAGTTTCGAAGTGAAATAGCACCCATTCCTCGAGTTGATTCTCCTGATCGCTGGCAAGGTCCGTCCATTGGGTGCGTACGGTTTTAACGCACTGATAGATACGGAATGAGTCGGTGTCCTCGATAATGAGATTTCGCACCGACGGGTTCAAGGTGTAGTTGGAGATCTCCACGAGCTTCCAGTTTTCCGCCATGGTACGCTCGATACATTCGTCGTCGCCAAGCAAATCGATATATTCAATTTCAGTCTCGGCATAAGCCGATGCCGGGACTTTCAGATCGAAGGTGATGCGGATCGATTCAATTTCCTCAGAGCTGCTCAGAAATTCGATTGCATTGAGTCGCACCGATTTCCCAGTCTGGTTATTTACCACCAGTCTAAGGCCATCGTCAGTATTTTCGCCCCATCCAGATGAATACAGCGCGAACTTGATATCGGCCCCTTCCAGCTTCTCCGCCGCTTGCAGACCGCCCGCGACTAGAAGAGCAAAAACTAAGTACTTGCGCATGCTAAAAGTGTATCTCATTTTGTTCGATGAGCGTTAATGTCGGCGCTCAGGTTGCAGTACGCAAATTCATTGCCAGCGAGCGATTTTAGCGGCCCGAAGCAAATGATGTTATCACTGTTTCCTTTTCATATTGGATAAATGATAATCCCCTCCAGCAAGGAGCCGCTGTCTCGTGGCGGCATGGAAATATTCAACTTCTTCAGGAACAATTTTGAACAAACTAGAAAAAATTAAACGAATAATCTGCGTGGCGTCGGGCAAGGGCGGGGTTGGCAAGTCCACGACCGCAGTCAATCTGGCGCTCGCTCTGCTCAAACAGGGTCACCGGGTTGGGTTGCTGGATGCAGATATTTACGGGCCCAGCGTGCCATTGATGATGGGCGTGCCGCCAGGAACCAGGCCGAAAATCAAGGATCAGAAATTTATGCTGCCAATAATTGCCCATGGCATCGAATGCAATTCCATGGGTTTTTTGGTGGATCCCGCCACAGCCATGGTCTGGCGTGCCCCCATGATCATCTCGGCATTTAACCAGATTCTTGCAGATACAGCCTGGTCTGAGCTTGATTACCTGGTGATCGACATGCCACCGGGCACTGGAGACATTCAACTTAGTTTGGCGCAATCGGTGAGTGTCAGTGGGGCTGTAATCGTCACCACGCCACAGGATGTGGCCTTGCTCGATGCCCGCAAGGGAATAGAAATGTTCAATAAAGTCGGTGTTCCCATTCTGGGGGTTGTGGAAAATATGAGCTTGCATATCTGTAGCGCATGTGGTCATGAGGAAGCTATTTTCGGCAGCGGCGGTGGTGAGTTACTGTCGAGGGAATACGGCGTCGATGTTATTGGTCGCTTGCCACTGGACATAGTGATCAGAGAGACCACCGATAGCGGTAATCCTGTGGTAGCATCGGATGCCGGCCATGGAGCGGCGCAAGCCTACCTGGACCTGGCAACCGAGGTGGTGAAGCACGTTAACGCGGTCGAAGAAGCCAAGGTTACGGCGCCAAACGTGACGATAAGCGATGATTAGAGAGCCTCTGCTTAAGTGTTCAATATCTCTAGACTCCAGAAACTCCCTGGTCGGTTTCCTCTCTTAATCTCACACGCATGGCTGCAGACGCATAGCACAAATCAAATGGAGAATCGTATTGGACGCCGTTAATGACTTCTTAATTTTCCTGGACAGTTATCTGGGCAGTGCAATCTGGTTTCCCGCCTTGCTGCTTTCAGTCGGTATCTTCTTTACGATCTACCTCGGATTTCCCCAGATTCGATATTTCAAGCATGCAATTCGAGTCACCACGGGAAAGTTTGATAAGGATGGTGCGCTGGGAGACACCACCCATTTCCAGGCCTTGGCCACGGCGCTGTCCGGTACCGTTGGTACCGGAAATATCGGAGGTGTGGCCCTGGCCTTGCACCTGGGAGGCCCCGCCGCTCTATTTTGGATGTGGATGACGGCGTTTTTCGGTATGACCAGCAAATTTGTGGAGGTGACACTCTCCCATAAATACCGCACCGAAACCCCGGACGGTACCATAGCCGGCGGGCCTATGTATTATATGGAGAAGGGATTGAACGCAAAATGGCTGGCTATTATCTTCGCCATGGCGACGGTGTTGAGTTCCTTCGGTACTGGTAATTTGCCGCAGATAAATAGCATCGCCGCGGGGTTGGAGAGTACATTCGCTCTCGATCCATTGATTACGGCGAGTGTGCTCTCGGTGTGCCTGGCGCTGGTAATTATCGGTGGTATTACCCGCATCGCGAAAGTTGCAGCCGCGATTGTGCCAAGTATGGCGCTTATTTATTTAATCGGCGCGGCCGCAGTCATCATCCCGAATATCACCAATATTATTCCATCCTTGGTCTCTATATTCAGCAACGCATTCACCGGTTCTGCGGCTGTGGGGGGATTTCTGGGTGCGACCTTCGCCTATGCCTTCGACCGAGGGGTCAATCGCGGCCTGTATTCCAATGAAGCCGGCCAGGGCTCTGCCCCCATAGCCCACGCAGCGGCCCGCACCGACGAAGCTGCTGACGAGGGAATGGTGTCGATACTGGAGCCATTCATCGACACCATTGTTATCTGCACCGTCACCGGACTGGTGATTCTTTCATCTGGTGTATGGATAGAAAAATTCGAGAATGAGTTTCAACGAGCCGACATGACCTTTGTTGCTGGCATTTACGAAGAATCAAATTCTGCAGATGTAGGGGAGTTATTTGCCTTTCTCAATGGTGATGAATCCGATGCAGACAGTTTTTCCGGGCAGATTAACCTGGTGGCAGGAGAAGTCGTGAGCGGCAATGATTTCACTCTTCTCAATTCGAGGTCTTTCGCCGAAAATACAATTTATTCGAGAGATGGAGAGCCCATTACCGGCGCATTAGTAGTCGCCAATGGCAGACTGGAAGATACCAGTGTGGTGGTTAACGGAGAATCATTGCTGCATTCCGTACCGCTGACTACCATGGCGTTCACCAGGGGGCTTTTCGGTGAATATGGAAAATACATCGTCGCAATAGGCTTGATGTTGTTTGCTTTCTCCACTGCTATTGCCTGGTCTTATTACGGAGACCGCGCCATGACCTATTTGCTGGGGCCAAAATCCGTACTTCCCTATCGCATAGTCTATGTTCTCGGGTTTTTCTATGCTGCCCTGGCGGACACGACTATTATTTGGAATCTCGCCTTGATTACCATTGTGTTAATGACTGTTCCCAACTTGATTGGGATATTATTCATGCACCGGGAAATGAAGCAGACAGTTAAGCAGTACTGGGAGAAGACCGATCACGGCAAACGCAGGAGCTAGTAAAACCGAAACATCGGCAGTCTTGGATTTATACTAGCTGCCTTTAGTACTTAGATATCGCCTGGTAATCTAATCCGTTCTACAATTTTTTGTACTTCCAGCGGTGGCGCAGGGGTAAATTTTGCCACAGTATAGGCAACGGCGAGATTTGCCATGGCCCCCAATGTGCCGATTCCTTCCGGAGAAATACCAAACCACCAATTTTCAGTATTGTCCGCCGCTGGATTGATAAATCGGAAATAAATTATATACATCGCAGTGAATCCAAAACCCGCCAGCATGCCGGCGATCGCACCCTGTCTGTTCATCCTCTTGTAAAAGATTCCCATTACGATCGCTGGGAAGAAGGACGCCGCCGCCAGACCAAAGGCAAATGCCACCACCTGGGCTACATAGGCGGGGGGATTAATGCCGAAATAGCCAGCGACTAACACGGCTAGGAAAATTGAAATTCGGGCATAGCGCAATTCCTGTTTCTCCGTTATCCCTGGCATGAAGCTACGTTTGAGAAAGTCGTGGGCTACCGATGTGGATATCACTAGCAGCAATCCTGCTGCCGTAGACAGGGCCGCAGCCAGGGCGCCAGCAGCCACCAGAGCCACAACCCAATTGGGTAATCCCGCAATCTCGGGGTTCGCCAGCACCATGATGTCGCGGTTTACCTGCAGCTCATTAATTTCCGGGTCCCCGACGTATTGGATTAACCCGTCACTGTTCTTGTCATCGAAGACGATGAGATTGGTGGTTTCCCATTTCGTGAACCACTCGGGGACGGCGGTATATTCGATGTTGTTAACGGTGTTTATCAGATTTGTTTTTGCGAACGCCGAAACAGCCGGCGCAGTAGTGTAGAGAATGGCGATGAAAATCAGTGCAAAACCAGCCGATTTGCGTGCGTCCCTGACATTGGGCACGGTAAAAAACCGGATGATTACATGTGGCAGACCAGCGGTTCCAAACATCAAAGCCGCGGTGATAAAAAACACATCCTGGGTACTACGATGACCATCGGTATAGGTGGGGAAGCCAAGCTCCGCGCTGAGGCCATCGAGCCGGTCGAGTAAAAAGCCGCTGCCGTCGAGTAGCTCGGAGCCAAATCCTATTTGCGGGATAAGCTGACCCGTCATCAGGATGGAAATGAAGATGGCTGGCACCATGAAGGCAAAGATCAGCACACAATATTGAGCGACCTGAGTATAGGTGATCCCCTTCATTCCTCCCATCACGGCGTAGAAGAATACTATTGCCATGCCGATTATTACACCGATCGTTATATCTACTTCGAGAAATCTGGAGAAAACGATTCCGGCACCCTGCATCTGCCCGCAGACGTAGACAAAAGATATGACTATGGCGCAAAAAACCGCAATTAATCTGGCTGTCCTGGAGTAATAGCGATCACCGATAAAATCGGGCACTGTGAATTTTCCGAACTTGCGTAAATAGGGTGCCAATAGCAGGGCAAGCAGTACGTAGCCTCCGGTCCAGCCCATCAGATAAAATGCCCCATCTCGGCCAAGGAAGGCAATAAGGCCAGCCATCGAGATGAATGAAGCGGCGGACATCCAGTCCGCAGCTGTGGCCATACCATTAGCCAACGGCGGCACATTGCCGCCTGCTACGTAGAATTCTTTGGTGGAACTGGCTCGAGACCAGATAGCGATGCCGATATAAAGCCCGAATGTAAGGAAGACAAACGCATATGTCCAAATTTGTACGCTCATTCTGAATCCCCTCCAGTATCGGTGTCGCTGGCATTGGAAGATTCCAGTTTGAACTTGTCATCCAGTTTGTCCATAAGATGAATGTAAACGAATATGAGCCCGACGAAGACAAATATTGAACCCTGTTGGGCAATCCAGAACCCCAATTTGAAACCGCCGAATCGAATATTATCGAGAGCATCCACGAACAGTATTCCGCAACCAAAGGAGATGAAAAACCAGATGCTCAGCAATGAGAGTACAATTTTTATATTGGCTTTCCAGTAGTTTTGGGCGCTGTTATCAGACATTGCGTACCTCTTCTTATTCTTGATTTATCAGCCCACAGTGCTGCAGCTTGATTCCGTCGAATTGACGCGAAAAGATGGTATCACTTAATCCAGATACCGTATAGCGGGTGCTAAGGGCAGAATCCAGGCGTGACCGGCGCGCCATGACGGCCCACGGAGGTCGACCTAAGCACAGGCGGCCAATCTCTTTGCCGTGGATTATGGTGGTGCGAAGGAGCGTAAATAGTCTTCAAGTTTTTCTTCAATGCTGGCACGTTTGCGAGCATCGGCGCGCCTGTGATCCCGCTGAAGTTGTCGGAGTTGTTGTCTTTCCAGTTCGGGACGCGCTTGCAGCAACGCGTTGATTTCAGCGTCCTCTCCCGACAATATCCTCGCGCACCATTCGGAACCTTGAGATGGCGTCGGCTGCTGTTGCTGTCGTGAGTCGGCTAAACCTTGCGTTTTTAGACGCGCTATGGCGAGGATAATCTCATCGTGGTCAAGCTCGCGCATCAGCTTGCCGATGAACTGTAGCTGGCGTCTCCGCGCACCGTGGCTATTAGGCAAACGATTGAATTCGGTAATGGCGGTGACAAGCTTTGGGGGCAGTGCCTGTAATTGCGTCGGCTTGAAGCGAGTCAGTTCTTCTCCGAGGTTTTGCAATGCCAGCGCTTGCTGCTTGCGTTTAGTCTTACTGACGAGATCTGTCTCTATGGCGTCACTCATTGCAGGTAAAAGAGTTGTGCCAGGCCCAGAAAGGCGAAGAACCCTACGGAGTCGGTTACCGTAGTGAGTGCGACCGAGCCTGCCAGAGCCGGATCAATTTTCATTCGTTTGAGGAAGAGTGGCAAGTAAGCACCGGCCAGCGCGGCGATAACGAGATTGATCATCATCGCCGCGGCGATAATGTAGCTTAGTAGCAAATCTCGATACCAGGCGAAGGTGAGGGCTGAGATTACCAGAGCCCACACCGCGCCATTCAAGACGGCGACCCCCAATTCCCTGGTGAGCAACCAGCGACTATTGGCGGGGCTTAGATGACCGAGTGCCAGGCTCCTGATCACCAGCGTGAGAGTCTGGGTGCCGGCAACCCCGCCCATATTGGCGACAATAGGCATCAACACGGCCAGGTAAACCACCTGATCGAGGGTATCCTGAAACATATAAATGACCAACGAAGCCACTATCGCCGTCATCAGGTTGACACCCAACCACAGTGCCCGGCGTCGCGCGGTTTTCACCACCGGCGCGAAGGTGTCATCTTCTTCGTCCAGGCCTGCCATACTCATCAGGGAGTGTTCCCCGCTGTCACGGATAACATCCACGATGTCGTCGATGGTGATACGGCCTAGCAGTTTTCCATTGGCATCGACTACCGGCGCAGATACCCAGTCATGTTGTTCAAACAGTTGCGCCACCTGGGTGGCTTCCATATCGACGGGGATCGCTTCTATATCACTACGCATCACTTTACGTACGGAAACATTGGGATCGGACACGAGTAATTCACGCAGGGGCAATATTCCCAGAAATTCATCATCTCGATTGACCACGTGGATATTATCAGTCATCTCCGGAATCGAATCGTGGCGCCGCAAGTATCGAAGCACTAACTCGACGGTATGTCGCGGTCGCACCGTGATGGTGTCGGTATTCATCAGGCCGCCGGCGGTGTCTTCATCGTAGGACAGTATTGACTCCACCCGTTGACGATCCTGCTGATCCATCGCTTGCAGTACCTCGGTGGCAACTTGCTGGGGTAGCTGCTGCAGAATATCCGCCAGATCGTCGGTTTCCAGACCCTCGGTGAGTTCCACTACCTGTTCGGCATTGAGTTCGCTAAGAAATTCACCCTGTAGGTCTTCATTCAGATATTGAATGACTTCACCTTTGGCCTCTTTATCTATCAGCTGCCAGAGCACAGTTCTGGTTTTCGGAGGTGAAGATTCGAGGAGATGAGCGATGCCGGCAGTTGGTAGCGTCTTGATCATCTGCCGCACCTGATGCAATGACCCACTGTCGATCGCTTGATTGAGCTCAAGTACGCGATCTATTTGAAGTTGGGCTTCCTTAACATAGGGCATGCTGTCGAATTCCTGAACCAAAGGTAGGCCTACACGGTTGAAGCTAGCCCAGTAATGTAATCCTGACAGGATTAGCAGACTTCCTGAGATATCCGATTTTACTGGGCTGGCGCAATTCTACCGTCATTTTACGGCGAAGAGAAACTTTGTCCGACCAGGGCCAGTGCCGAGGTCGAGGTAACGGTGAGCCAGGTCGGGGGGCGTGGAATTATTCGGATTCGCCGAAGCAATCATCTACCAATGCGATAATGGACTTCAGAGCCTGTTCCTCGTCGGCACCATCGACGCTAATATTAAGCTCGGTGCCTTTTACCGCCGCTAGCATCATCAGGGAGAGAATACTCTTGCCATCGACCATCTTGTTGTGACCGACTTGTATATCACTGGCAAAGGAAGAGCTTAGCTCTACCAGTTTGGACGCGGCTCTGGCATGTAAGCCGGCCTTGTTAATTATGGTTATCGTCGCCGTAAGCATGAATAGCCTATTGATCGAGTTCCCGGTGTCGCACCTGTACGTTGCTGCCCTGAGTGGAGAATATTTCTCCGAGTTTTTCACACATGTAGACCGAACGATGTTGCCCTCCGGTGCAGCCCAGGGCCACGGTAATATAGCTCCGATTGTTACTCTCGAAGCTCGGTATCCATTTCAGCAGGAAGTTTTCTATGTCACTGCACATCTCCTGCACTTCCTCCTGGGAATCAAGAAAGCCAACGACTGCGTCATCCAGACCGGTGAGAGAGCGTAATGAATTGTCCCAGTAAGGATTCGGCAGGCACCTCACATCATAGACAATATCGGCATCGACAGGTAGCCCATTTTTGAAACCAAAGGACTGAAACAGCAAGGCCAGCGTAGTTTGTTGATCATCTAATAAGCGATTCTTTACGGTGTCGCGTAACTGGTGTAGTGACATGTTACTGGTATCTATAGACAAACTCGCCATTATAGAGATTGCTTCCAATAATTCAGATTCTTTATCGATGGCTTCTTTCAGACCTATGGCTTCAGAAGAAAGCGGATGTTTGCGTCGGCTTTCGCTGAATCGTTTCAGCAGAGTCTGGCTATTTGCATCCAGGAATACAATTTCTGTCGACAGGGGTTTATTCTTTAACTCATTGATTATACTAGGAAACTTATCGAGATCTGCCGAAATATTCCTGGCGTCAATACTGACGGCGACATTTGGTATGCCGGTGGCATCGGAGGATATTCTACTGGCAAGGGAAGACAGCAAACTGGCGGGCAAATTATCGATGCAGTAATAACCACGATCTTCAAGGACATGAAGCACGGTGCTTTTTCCGGAGCCGGATCTGCCACTAATTATGGTGAGCTTCATTTGGTTTTTACTCGAATCCGCATTGTACGCCCGGGACTATAAATTTCTCAATCCACAGATTGTGTAAGCGGGCAACTGCTCTATCGATAATGGTTTAGTAGTTAATGGCTAGTTTATATAATTTTTCACTGTCGTGAGTATGTCTTAATGCTTCGCAAAAGCCTTCATCATTGAATAATTCGGCAAGGCCGGCGAGCGTCTTAATGTGTTCGTCATGTTGCAATTCCGGTACGATAAGTACAAATAAAATGTCGACAGGTTTCCCGTCCAGAGAATCGAAATCTATGGCGGTTTCGAGTGTGATCAAAGCGCCGAGTATATCCTGGCATTGAGCTACGCGGCAGTGTGGAATTGCAATTCCACTACCCAGACCAGTGCTTCCCAGTTGTTCTCTAGCCATCAGTGCGTCGAATATATTATCCGTTGCTAGCTCGCCTAAGTTTACAGCTACTAATTCGCTGGCAGTCTTTAAAATGCGCTTCTTGTTGGCGCCGGGCAAGTCGCAGCGGCAGCTCGCGGGGGATAGAATTTGTTCCAATTGCATTTAAACGGAGCCTCCCGTCAGTCGGGCTGTTATCCGCTTGCTGTGATCAGATTTTGTAGGCATGGGATCAAACTTCCTTCAATCTATCAAGCGTTTGCGCTCATTTGAGGGGGGTATGGAGAGGGATTCCCGATATTTGGCTATGGTGCGCCTGGCTACATTAATACCTTTTTCGTCGAGCAACTTGGTTATCTTACTGTCGCTCAGAGGTCTTCGCGCATTTTCGGCGGCTATGAACTTCTTGATAATTGCCCGAATTGCCGTGGATGAACATTCGCCCCCGCCTTTTGTAGACACATGGCTGGAGAAGAAGTACTTCAGCTCGAATATTCCACGCGGCGTATGCATATATTTCTGCGTAGTCACACGGGAGATAGTCGATTCATGCATGCCTACCGCTTCGGCAATGTCGCGCAGCACCAGAGGCTTCATTGCCTCCTCTCCATATTCCAGAAATCCTCTCTGGTGTTCCACAATTCGCGTCGAAACTTTCATCAAGGTTTCGTTTCGACTCTGTAAACTCTTTATAAACCAACGGGCTTCCTGGAGGTTGTCTTTTAAATAATTGTTTTCAGCGCTGGAATCGGCGCGTTTTACCAGCGAGGCGTAACTGTCATTTATTCTTATCTTGGGCGTTGTATCTGAGTTTAGTTCGATTTTCCACTTACCGATGTCAGCCTGTTTGCTGACGATTACGTCGGGGACGATGTAGCTAGTGGCCGGAGGGGAGATATTGGCGCCTGGGTGCGGATCGAGGCTTTCGATGATTTTAATCGCTTCCCGCAGATCCGCTTCCTTAAGCCTGGTGCGCCGCATCAATTGTGCATAATCTCTATTTCCCAACAGAGCGATATGCTCGCTTACGATTAACCTGGCATTGCGGACGGCGGTCGTCTCTTGAGATTCCTCGAATTGGTTTAATTGAATCAGCAGGCATTCTGCCAAGTCCCTGTAGCCGACACCGACCGGGTCGAACTGTTGAATTCGATGCAATACCGTGAGCACTTCATCCAGTTCAATTTCGGCATCGGGATAGAAGCCAGAGTGAATGGATTCAATATCGACAGTTAACATTCCATTTACATCTATGGCATCGATAAGAGCGAGGGCAATAGATCTGTCTGAATCCGACATGGGGGTGAGGTTGAGTTGCCAGAGCAAATGGTCCTGCAAGGTATCGACTACAGTGTTGTGAGATTCGAAATCCATCGAGTCAGTATCGAAGGATGTGGCAGACGAATACGAAGTCGGGTAGATGTCTTCCCAGCTACTATCTACCGCCAATTCATCGGGTATTTGCTCCCGCCAGTCCGACGGGTCACTATCTGCTGAAGCATTCTCCTGCAGCTGCGCGGGGGTCGATTCAGAATTCTTGTCAGCACCATTGTTTTCAAAGTCGGAATTGTGGGCTGCTTCCTCCTCGTCACTGCCTTCGATCAATTCCAGCATTGGATTCGACTCGAGAGCCTGGTGGATTTCCTGATGCAGGTCCAGTGTTGAGAGCTGCAGGAGACGGATAGCTTGCTGCAGCTGTGGAGTCATGGTCAGTTGTTGACCGAGCTTTAGCTGAAGCGAGAGTTTCATTAAAATACTTCTTTAATAACAGCCTATCCGAGTAGGCCAATTCGAGTGACGAATGATGGACATGATTCAGGTCAGTGAAGGAGGAATTATAACAAGTTTCGTGCCTTGTTTGCAGCGTCTTTTAATTGCCGATTGAGTTGAATAAAATTCGCTTATAATCAAAGAGATAAGGTGTCAAAACGAATTCCGATCAGGGCCCGCTCGGGCTAAATTTGGAATTGATCCCCGAGGTAGACTTCGCGAACTTTCTCGTTATTCAATATAGCCTCGGCATCACCTTCTGCGATTATCTGACCTTCGCTGACGATGTACGCCTTCTCGCAGATGTCAAGTGTTTCCCTGACATTGTGATCGGTCAAAAGTATGCCTATGCCCCGCGATTTGAGATGCTGAATGATTTTTTTGATTTCACTAACGGAGATGGGGTCGACTCCCGCGAATGGTTCATCCAGTAAAATGAATTTGGGGTCTGTGGCGAGGGTGCGTGCGATTTCTGTGCGGCGCCTCTCTCCTCCCGAGAGGCTCATTCCCTTGTTTTTGCGTAAGTGGGCGATATTGAATTCGGCCAGCAGAGCTTCCAATTTATTCCGTCTTTGTTCCCCACTGAGGTCGCTGCGGGTCTCCAATATGGCGAGAATATTGTCTTCGACACTGAGCGTGCGAAAGATAGATGAGTCCTGGGGCAAATAGGATAGACCGCAATTTGCCCTTTGATGTATCGCCATCTTTGTCAGATTCTGCTTGCCGCAGTGAACCTCCCCGCCGTCTGCCCGTATCAGGCCCACAATCATGTAGAAGCAGGTGGTCTTGCCGGCGCCATTTGGACCTAATAAGCCAACGATCTCACCCTGCCTGATACTGAGAGAGATATCGCGGACCACTTGACGGTCTTTAAAGCTTTTAGCGAGGTGTGATGCGAGCAGAGTATCCATTAATTAGACTGACTACTTAATATACCGCTGCATGGACCCGTGGTTTCGAAGAGTTCGGTATCGGCAAAATACTTAATCGCTACACAACTCGTGGTGGTTCCGGGTTGGCGAAGATTAGCGTCACCGATAAACTCAATAATAGTTTCTAGGTTGGTACTGTAATGTATGGTTTCACTGTCGCCCTGAACGTGATCACCTTCCTCATCCAACTGCTGTTGATAGCGGGCAGGACTGCCGTTTACGATCACCTTCAATAATGCTTTGCTAGTAAGGTCGTATTCGAAAATTGCCATATCACCGGTAATCTGCAAGCTGCCTTGTGTCACCTTTACATTATTATTCATAGTTACGACGCGGCGGTTATCTTCAGTCATCATCTTGAGGTCGCCGTCGGCAGTGTATGCAACATCCTGATCCTTGTCTGACTCCAGTGCGAATGCCGACATCGAAATTAATCCGCATAAACTAAAAATGGCAATAGCGCCGGTGTTATTGCTGTGGAGGCTCATAGTTCCCTCGTATGTCCTTTATGAGCAAGATTGTTTTCTGGTTCAAATCAGCGTACATCCCAATAGACGTTTGTTCGGTGTTATCCGTTACCACTTTTACGGCTTCTTCAGTTTCCAGGGAATTCGAATCGAGGTCAATGCTCAGGAATTCTGTTGAAATTACCAGGCTGTTACCGAATTCATCCAGATTATGAACTTCAACATTTCCTATCAAATCAATTAGTTGCCTGGCGCCATCTGGACCGGCCGAACTGGCTGAGATTCTGCCGGAATTGGCAATCAGTTTCCAGGGGGACTTTCCTTCCTGAAACAGTCTGATGGACGGAGATTCAATTTCCGTGACATCATTGCTGAAGTGAACCTGGCGGCTTGCCTGCAGTGTATAACTGATATTGCCGGATTCATCGTAGAGTACCGAATTAATACCCTCTGAGTAGGCGTCGTAATTCAGGCGCGTGATCTCGAGATCCGATTCATCCCGGGTGTTAGTGGACTCGAAGCCGAGGAACAGGGCAATGGCAATCACTGCTGGAATAAGAAGCAAGGAGAGGCGTTGCATATTCTGAGTCTGGTCTTTGTATGTCAGATAATCTGTCAGTAACAGCTTATCATGAATTTACTATTTTGCCTCGGTCTGGGCAGCCGGGGAAACTGTCTATCAAAAGCGGCAGCAGCCATCAGGATAAGAGAAACGATGCGTACTTATTCTGTGATTTCAGGAGAAAATCAGTGATCTCCCGTACCGCACCCATACCGCCAGCATTTTCGGTGACGGCGTCGGCTGCAGCGGTAATATCCGGATGTCCCTGGGGCACGGAGAAACCGAGGCCAACGGCTTTGAGTACTGGCAAGTCAGGCAGGTCATCACCGACATAGCAAATCTGACCGCTTTCGAGTTCAGTCGCTGCCATGATTTCTTCCAGCGCCTGTAATTTGTCTTCACGGCCTTGATAAAGTAGTTCGATGCCCAGATCACCCGCTCGTTTTTCCAGTAAAGCAGAGCTGCGCCCGGAAATAATTCCAACATTGATTCCGACACTGATCAGCATTTTGATGCCGTGGCCATCGAGGGAATGAAAGGCTTTGATTTCTTCGCCGGAGTTGGCAAAATACAATCGACCGTCGGTGAGAACTCCATCTACGTCCAGGAGCAGCAATCTGATTTGCTTTGCTGTAGCAGTAAGCGAGTCCAGGTCTTTGTTCAATTTCATAGCATGCCTTAAACTACGTTCGCCTGAAGCAAGTCATGCATTTTAATGATGCCGGTGATCGTATCGCAGTCGTCCTTGACGATGAGTACATAGACATTTGAATCTTGCATGAGTCTCGCTGCTTCGGCAGCCAGGGCGCCGGACGAGATGGATTTGTAGCTAGAGGACATCACGTCTTCGATCAGCGTATTTTGAATATTACTTCCAGAATCCAGGGTTCGTCGCAGGTCGCCGTCGGTAAACACACCTACCAGCTTTTGATTGTCGCCAACCACGGTGGTCAGGCCGAAGCCCTTCGAGCTCATTTCCAGCAGAGCCTCGCCCAGAGGAGTGCCAACACTAACGCTGGGGATGCCAACTCCAGCGTGCATGACATCCTTTACTCTAACCAACAAACGCCGTCCGAGTTTGCCGCCTGGGTGCGATATAGCAAAATCGTCCCGGGTAAATCCTCTTGCCTCCAGTAGAGCCATCGCCAGCGCATCTCCGAACACCAGTGCCGCCGTTGTGCTGGATGTTGGGGCCAGGCCCAGTGGACAAGCTTCCTCTGCCACCGAGGCGTCCAGATTTGCATCGGCAACGGTTGCAAGTTCGGAATCGGGGTCGCCGGTAAGGCTGATGAGGGGTATGTTTTTCCTCTTTAATATTGGTAGTAATGTGATTAATTCCCGGGTAGCGCCGGAATTCGATATAGCCAGGACCACGTCGAGCCCGGTAATCATGCCGATATCCCCATGACTTGCCTCTGCCGGATGCACGTACATTGCCGGTGTGCCGGTGCTGGCTAGGGTCGCCGCAATCTTTTTCCCAATGTGTCCGGATTTTCCCATGCCGGTGACTACGACACGGCCCTTGCAGAGAAGAATCAATTCGCAGGCAGCGTCGAAACCCGCATCTATGCGCTGCAGTAGTTCTGCCACCGCATTTTTCTCAATTTCGATGGTTCGGATAGCGCTGGCTGCGTGAGTGCTGTTGCTGGTCATGATTTCCGTTTGGATCCCCTGCGCAAGAGAATTTAGCCCTAAAGTAGAAAAGTGGTCGTTGCTAATGGCTGATTACACTTGCAGGAACATTACCGTAAACCAGACACAATAAATTAACAAGAACACTGCACCATATTTGCGCCCTATCATCTTGCCTTTTTTTATTGCCCGATAGCAAAAGAATGCTAATAGTATGGTTAGAATCAAGACGAAGCTATAGTCTCTTGCTACCAATGCGAACTCCACGGGTCCGGGAGCGAGAAGGCCGGGGAATGGCAGCACAACCAATAAATTTAGAATGTTCGATCCAACAATGTTGCCGATGGCGAGATCATGGTGACCTTTAAGGACACAGGTCACGGAGGCAGCCAGTTCGGGTAAGCTGGTACCCAGGGCAACCACTGTTAGTCCGATAATAGCCGTCGATACGCCGAGGGATTCGGCAATCGATGAGGCGGCTGCTACCAGTGCTTCGGCACTTAAGACCAGCAAGGCCAGTCCCAAGATCAGATAGGCGAAGGCTTGTAGGCTCTTGACCGTGGTTAGACTGGATTCTTCCATTACCGTGACGGTTGCGGTTCTTGCCCTTTTTCGAAATAGTTTGTAACCAAAAAATGCTGTAATTGTTATCAGCACCAGGGCATCGAAATAGCCCAGATAAAGGTCGAGGAGCAGGACTCCAGTAACAACTGTAACCAGAAGCAATGCCGGAATTTCTTTTTTGACGAGAGACTCGGGTGGTCTTAGTGGACTGATGATTGCAGCTACCGCGAGTGCGACGCCAATGTTGAAAAGGTTTGAGCCCAGGGCATTGCCAATAGCAAGCTCCGGTGTATTGCTCAGGGCTGCAACTGCCGACGAGAAAATTTCAGGGGCCGAAGTGCCAAAAGCGACAATTGTCAGGCCGATCATCAGGGGGGAGATCCCCAGATTGCGGGCCAAGCCTGATGCCCCGAATACAAACTTGTCTGCCCCCCAGATCAACCCGATAAATCCAAGGACAATAATGACCGTGTCGAGGAGCATATGCGATGAAATCTTAGACCTTGCGAGAAAGCGAACAATTAGAAGGGTCTTTGTCGTGGTTTGCAAGTAATAATTTATTGAACTGCCTAATTGATGTAAACTGGCTGCCCCCTGTGAAGGTTCAGCCCGCATTAAAGGTCTACTTCCTCATAGTTTGAAATGATTTATTTTCCGCCGTTGATGACAAGCTTCACTGCAGGCATAACCGAGAGATAAGCAAATGAAATCATTGAAGAAAATTGCACTAGCCTGGGGCGTGGCCCTGGTCCTGCCAGGCTTGGTGCATGGGCAAGCACTGTCCGCCGTGGAAACGGCTGAAATAGGCGTCGAGGCACTATTGCAGTCGGTTGCCGAATCGAAGCATTTGTTTCTAAGTGATCGGGATCAGTATTTCTCCGCTATTGAGCAGGTGTTAAGTACCTTCGTTGATTTTAATGCGGTCGCTCGGGTAGTTATGTCCCGTTATGCCGATTCAGCCTCGGTTGCACAAACCCAGCGATTTGCAGATATTCTCAAAACCACATTGACCCGTTTCTATGGTGCCGCACTGGTTTCCTATAACGGTGAAGGTCTTATGTTCCTGCCAGCGGGCAACCCGAATGCAGATCCTCGCGCCGATACCGTGGTGGGAATGGAATTGCGAGGCGACACCAGTCTGTCGCTGCAATACCAGATGTTTCTCGATGAAAACGATGAGTGGAAATTGAAGAATATCAGCCTGGCCGGTATTAATCTCGGTCGTCAGTACTTTACTCAATTTTCAGCATTGATGTCTCAGCATGGCAATGATGTTGACTCGGTTCTGGATAATTGGAAGTAATTCGGAGTTATTACTTGGAAGCTGATCAAATAAGACAGTTGTTGACTGTTGCATTACCTGACTGCGAAATCGATATCGAAGGTGGTGATGGCAAGTACCTGGTGACTGCGACAGGGCAGGTGTTCGAAGGTCTGAATGCCGTCAGGAGACAACAGACAATCTACCAAATCCTCGGTGAGCACATCTCCAGTGGAGCGATTCACGCGATCACCATGCATTTGATGACTGCTGCCGAACGCGACGCCGTCTAGGATTTTCTATGGACAAGCTATTAATTCAAGGCGGCGTCAGTCTCAAGGGCGAGATTCGAATTGCTGGGGCAAAGAATTCCGCATTGCCCATCCTCGCCGCTACCTTGCTGACTCACGACACCGTGAAGGTCTGCAATTTGCCGCATCTGTATGATATTACAACGATGATTGAGTTGATGGGCTGCCTGGGAGTCGAGCCCATCATCGATGAAAAATTAAATGTAGAAATCAATAGCAGCTCGATCAAGCATTTCAACGCACCCTACGAATTAGTTAAGACAATGCGCGCCTCTATTCTGGTGTTGGGGCCATTATTAACCCGATACGGACAGGCTGAAGTCGCCTTACCCGGGGGCTGTGCCATCGGCAGTCGTCCAGTGAACTTGCACATTAGCGCACTACAGGCGATGGGTGCCAATATCACTGTCGAAAATGGTTATATTAAAGCCTCCGTCCAAGGTAAATTAAAGGGTGCGCACATCTTTATGGATCTGGTTACCGTGACCGGAACCGAAAATGTGATGATGGCGGCAACATTAGCTGAGGGTCAGACCATTATCGAGAATGCAGCGAGGGAGCCGGAAGTTGTAGATCTGGCAAATTGTCTGATTGCAATGGGAGCCGATATCTCGGGTCAGGGTGGCGATACCATCGTAATAAACGGGGTAGATGAATTACACGGTTGCACCTACGCGGTGATGCCCGACCGGATTGAAACAGGAACCTATCTCATCGCCGCCGCTGCTACCCGGGGCCATATCAAGGTGAAGGACACCCAGCCGGACATTCTCGAATCAGTTCTGAGTAAACTGGAGCAGGCTGGCTCTGAAATAAAAATTGGAGAAAATTGGATTGAACTGGATATGCATGGGCAGCGTCCGAAGGCGGTATCCTTGCGGACGGCTCCCTATCCGGCGTTTCCCACTGACATGCAAGCACAATTCACCGCCCTCAACTCGGTGGCGCTGGGCTCCGGATCCATCACGGAAACTGTTTTTGAAAATCGCTTCATGCACGTCCACGAGATGAATCGCATGGGTGCATCGATGCGGGTAGAGGGCAACACCGTAATCGTCGATGGCGTGGAGGCGCTAATGGGGGCCCCGGTGATGGCAACCGATCTACGGGCATCGGCCAGCCTGATTATTGCTGGTTTAGTTTCAGAGAATGAGACTACGGTCGATCGTATCTACCATATTGATCGCGGTTATGAATGTATCGAAGAAAAGTTGCAGCTCTTGGGCGCGCAAATTCGTCGTATCCCTTCCTGAGTCGCCGCCGCCAGCTACTTAAGATATTAATCAGAGGCTCCCGCGCAACCATGAAATCATCTGAGCTGCTTATTGCCTTAACCAAGGGGCGAATTCTGGACGAAGTACTGCCACTATTTGAGCGGGCAGGGATCACGCCCGTCGAAAACATTTCTAAAAGCCGTAAACTGATTTTTGCAACCAACCTTGAAGATGTAAGCCTGATGGTCATCCGCGGTTCCGATGTACCTACTTATGTTGAATTCGGCAGTGCAGATATCGGAGTTGTCGGCAAAGACTTGCTACTGGAGTACGGCAGTGAAGAATTTTATGAACCTCTAGATCTGAAAATTGCGGCCTGTCGATTAATGACAGCAGAGCCCATCGGGACTCTACCCGCCGCAGGCAGACTCAAGGTGGCTACAAAATTTACCAATATTGCAAAGAAGTATTTTGCCGAACAGGGCCAGCAAATCGAACTGATTAAGCTCAACGGCGCGTTGGAACTAGCACCCGCAATGGGGCTGGCGGATTGCATCGTAGATATTGTTGACACCGGTAAAACACTCACGGCGAATGGACTCGAGCCGCGGCAACTGATTGCCAATATTAGTTCCCGAATTATTGTTAACAAGGCATCGATGAAGATTAAAAACGACATCATTCAGGATATTCTGGGCAAGTTGCGGATGGCCGTGGAAGCGGACCAGGTCCGCTGATCAGCCCCGTCTGCGGCTGCAGTCGCCGCCGCGAAGCATTTTAATCAGAGGCTCCTTAACTAAATATGACTAGCCAATCACTAACAATTACCCGACTTTCAGTCACTGATTCGGAATTTACACAGCAGTTGCAGCGCTCACTGCAGCGGGAAATGCTGATTGCCGAAGATGTTACGAAAATTGTCACGGCTATCCTTAAGGATGTACGTACCCGGGGCGATCAGGCAGTACTGGAATACACCCGCAAATTTGATGACTTTGCTGCGACGTCAATCCAGGATCTGGTTGTCAGCCGGGAACAGATGCTAGCATCACTGGAAAATTTGTCTGATCCGCAACGTCAGGCGCTTGAGCATGCGGCGCAGAGAATCGGCAGTTATCATGAAAGACAAAAACAGGGGTCCTGGCGTTACCAAGAAGCCGATGGCTCCATCTATGGACAAAAAGTAAGTGCGCTCGAGAGAGTGGGCGTGTACGTACCCGGTGGCAAGGCTAATTATCCATCATCGGTTCTGATGCTGGCGATACCGGCAAAGGTGGCGGGCGTAAAAGAAATTATTGTTACGGTTCCGACTGCATACGACACGGAAGCAGATTTAGTATTCGCGGCGGCGGCGTTGGCCGGCGTGGATAGGCTATTTACCCTAGGCGGTGCCCAGGCGATTGCCGCCCTGGCATACGGCACCGAGTCCATTCCCCGCGTAGACAAGATTACCGGCCCAGGCAATATTTACGTGACAGTTGCGAAGAAACTGGTATTTGGCGAAGTGGGAATCGACATGATTGCCGGCCCCTCCGAGCTCACGATTATTTGCGACGGTAGCGCCGACCCGGATTGGGTAGCGATGGATCTATTTTCACAGGCTGAGCACGATGAACAAGCCCAGGCCATCTTGATTGCCACCAGTACCGAGTTTCTGGATCAGGTCTTAGCCAGTATCGAAAAGCTGTTACCTGAGATGGAAAGACGCTCTATTATCCGTGAGTCCTTACAAAATCGAGGTATTTTCATTCTCGCAACGGACCTCGAGACGGCGGCGACGGTGAGCAACCTGATTGCACCGGAGCACCTTGAATTGTCTGTAGGGGACAGCGAAAAGGTGCTGCCCTGGATCGATCATGCAGGAGCTATTTTTCTTGGCAATTACTCAGCGGAAGCGTTGGGGGACTACTGTGCCGGCCCCAGTCATGTTTTGCCCACATCGGGTACCGCCAGGTTTTTCTCGGCGCTGGGTGTTTATGATTTTCAGAAAAGAACTTCGATCATTAATTGCTCGGCCGCAGGTGCTGCAAAGCTCGCCGGTACTGCGGCTGAAATGGCACGCAATGAGCACTTGCATGCCCATGCCCTGTCGGCAGAGTATCGCTTGGATTCTATTAAGGAATCTAAGCCGGACTGAAGCTTGTAGCGGCGTTACTGGCCGACGGGTGACGAGCCAGGAATAGGGATTAGTGTAGTGATGTCGTCACGGACTCACTAGGGTTCTATTATAATTGCCTGACCGAACCCAAGGATGGTAGAGAAATCGAGGGTTTGACCGTTGCGATAGACCTGAACCGTGATGGTATCCCCGGGTTTCTTGTTGCGTACTTCCACCATGATATTTTGTCCGTCTATAACCGGCGTGTCCTCGACACGCGTGATTACATCTCCCGGTCTGATCCCGGCGCGTTTGGCGGCACCGCCGTCATCGACGCTCTCCACCAGCATGCCTCTGATGTGATCGACACCAAAAAAATGTTGACTGGATTGGGCGTTCAATGCCTCGCCAGTGATAACACCGAGATAGCCGGAGTTTCCTTCAATGGCCTGCTCGACCATCGCCGCCATAGAGCTCAGAGCTATGCTGGCCGGCGTAGCGAATCCGATACCTTCGAAATTTCCGGATTCAGAAAAAATGGAGGAGTTGATCCCGATTAATTTACCATCGCGATTGATAAGCGCGCCACCAGAATTACCCGGGTTAATTGCGGCATCGGTCTGGATAATCGATAACGAGTCGTCGGGGTAGTTGCTTAGTGCACTCACGATACCTTGGGATACGGACTGGCCAATGTTTCTCGGGTAACCGATCGCGAACACCAGGTCACCGACTTCGAGCTCCTGTTCATTGCCGACTTTAATAGGGGATAGGTCATCCATATTGATATGCAGAACCGCGAGGTCGTTGGCCTCATCCCAGGCAACCACAGTTGCAGCTATTCTACGACCATCTTTCAGGGTTACCTCGGTATCAAAAGCACCGAACAATGCGAACATCGTGTCTACGACATGAAAGTTGGTGAGAATAAAGCCTCTATCACCAACGATGACACCGGAGCCGAGGCTCGATTTTTCACCCAGAAGCAAAATCAGCCGGTTTTCGGATTCCCGCTCGATGGATTCTACATTGACGCTGGTTGAGTTGATGCTGACTACCGAGGGTGCAGCCAATCTGATGGCGTCGGCAAATGAGGGTTGCGCGGGAACAGGGGGCTGCGTTAGTCGCTCATTTATCCCCTGCTCGGTGAGCTGCTGCAATTGCTGATATTGCAGAAATACAATTGCCACCAGTATTCCAGAAACTGCTGGCCAGCCCAGGAAATTTAGGTACTTGGTGAAACCGTCCATTGTTTTGCACCTGGCTTCTCTGCTGCAGCACTATGCTAGTATGCGTAAGGTCAATCAAATATACAGCGTTGTAAGGGCAGATTCCAATGACAGTGAGCCTTAAAGAGCTTGAGGCTGAACTCAAGCTATTACTCAAGCCCGAGCAATTTAACGATTATTGCCCAAATGGCTTGCAGCTGGAAGGTCGCCCGGTGGTGCGGAAAATTGTAAGTGGCGTCACCGCGTGCAGGCAATTGATTGAGGCGGCAGCGGCAGAAAATGCCGACTTATTGCTGGTACATCATGGTTATTTCTGGCGCGGAGAGGATCAAAGGATTACCGGGCTTAAGAAAGTACGTATCGAGAAACTGCTTGAAAATCAGATGAGTCTGATTGCTTATCATCTACCCCTGGATGCACATAACGAACTGGGAAACAATGTGCAACTGGCCCAGGTGCTGGGTTTTGAAATTCAGGGTGAGATGGGTAGGCAGAACAATCATCCGATTGGCTTAATCGGACGTCTCAAGCCGGCCCTGGACTTTAGGGATTTCGTTAAATTACTGACCGATCGATTGCACAGGCCGCCCCTGGCTATCGCCGGATCGAGTGAAAAAATCAGCACAGTAGCCTGGTGTACCGGCGCGGCTCAGAGTTACATCGAGTTGGCGGTGGAGGCCGGTGTGAATGCGTATGTTACTGGAGAAGTTTCCGAACCCACTGTGCATATAGCACGGGAATCGGGGCTGCATTTTTTTTCTGCAGGCCATCATGCGACGGAAAGGTATGGCGTGCAGGCGCTGGGGGATTATTTGGCCGACAAATATTCTCTCAGTCACGTCTTCATCGATATTGACAATCCGGTCTAGTTCTAATCGATGCAAACCATTCAGAGCGTGTTTATATAATTGCTTCTGATTCCATCAATCTAATGACCCGATCCAGGCAGTCTTCCAGGGATAATTCCGCTGTATCCAGTTCCAGGTGAGTCAGAGATGGCGATTCGTAAGGGAAAGATAAGCCGGGGATATCTGCAGAGCCCGAACCTTCTGCGGCAGCGTATAAGCCGCTTGGGTCACGTTGGATGCATACTTCCATTGGTGGATTCAGATAAATGATATAGCAATTGTCCCTGCCGATTACGCTACGGGCATGTTCCCGCGAGTCTTCGTTGGGTGCTACAAATGATGCGCAGCAGATGACACCTGAATCGTTGATAAAACGTGCTACGTGGGCACTGCGTCTCAAGTTCTCGGCTCGACCGGCGGCATCATGGGGCAGGTCTTTGCTGATACCAAGCCGCATGGTTTTGCCATCGAGAACAGTGCTGGCACGTCCACGATCGAATAACTTTCGTTCCAGTCCGTGGGCCAGTGTCGACTTGCCGGAACCGGAAACGCCGATGAACATGATAGTTGCCGGCTTTTGTCCATAACGCGCAGCGCGTTCTTCCTTGGTAACATGAGTATTACCGAATGCGGCAGTTGCGGAATGCGGTTGTTGCGCGCAATGGATCATGCCGGCGCCGACAGTCACATTGCTCAAGCGGTCGATAACAATAAAGCTGCCGGTTGTACGATTGTCCTTGTAACCATCGAAGCAGACTCTCTGTTCGAGAGTAACTTCCACCAGGCCAATTTCGTTAAGTCCTAACTCTGGAGCAGGATTCTCTTCCAGAGTATTTACGTCGATCCGATTGCAGATCGTGCTCACCTGTCCACTTAGTATCCGGGTTCCAAGCTTGAAGTCGTAATGATTTCCTGGCAACAGGGGGCTTTCAGTCATCCACACGATGTCCGCTTCAAAATTGTCTCTTGTCGTGGGCAAGTTGACAGGGTGTGCCAGCATGTCGCCGCGGCTTATATCGATTTCGTCTTCGAGTGTTATGGTAATCGCCATTTCGATATGGGCGAGTTCCAGTTCTTCATCGAAGTTTACTATCGATTTGACGCGGCTGGTTTTTTGGGAGGGCAGTACGATAATTTCATCTCCCTTATGCACCACGCCAGAGGCCACTGTGCCACAGAACCCCCTGAAATTGAGATTCGGGCGATTTACGTACTGGACCGGGAAGCGGAAATCGGAAAAATTTCTGTCTTCGGCAATTTCCACGCTCTCTAGAATAGACATCAGCGCATCGCCCTCGTACCAGGGCATTTTCTCACTAGCGTGGACTACGTTATCGCCATTGAGGGCGGACAGGGGGATGAAGCGAATATCCGCCGATTCCAGTTTCTGGGAAAATTCATGGTACTCGGCTTGGATGGCTGTAAAGACACTCTCCTCGTAAGCCATCAAATCCATTTTGTTAACAGCTACGATGATGTGATTGATGCCTAGTAGGGACGCAATGTAGCTGTGTCTTCGTGTTTGAGTCTGAATGCCATTTCGGGCATCTATGAGAATGATAGCCAGATCGCAGGTTGACGCACCGGTCGCCATGTTTCGAGTGTATTGTTCATGGCCCGGTGTATCGGCGATGATGAATTTACGTCGGGCAGTTGAAAAATAACGATAGGCAACATCGATCGTAATCCCTTGCTCGCGTTCCGCCTGTAAGCCGTCAACTAGCAGTGCCAAGTCTATTTTTCCACCAGTGGTTCCGGATTTTACGCTGTCGACTTCTATGGCCGCCAATTGATCTTCATAGATTAGTTTCGAGTCGTGTAGAAGACGACCAATCAGCGTGCTCTTGCCATCATCGACGCTGCCACAGGTTAACAGGCGTAATAATTCCTTGCGCTCATGTTGGGCGAGATAGGCATTGATATCGGTGCTGATTAATTCGGATTGATGAGACATATTGGCGATTCTTAATTTCCCTGTTGTACACTGACGGGGTACTAAAAATATCCTTTTCGCTTTTTTTCTTCCATGGAGCCGGCCTGGTCGGAATCGATCAGTCGGCCTTGCCTCTCGGAGGAGGTGGTGAGAAGCATTTCCTGAATAATTTCAGGCAGAGTGGTTGCCGTAGAATCGACAGCGCCGGTCAAGGGATAACAGCCTAGTGTGCGGAAGCGGACGGTCTTCGTCTGGATCTCCTGGTTTTCCCTAATCGGCATGCGGTCGTCGTCTACGAGGATGTCGATGCCATCGATATTTAGCACGGGTCGGGGTTTAGCGTAATAAAGCGGCACAATATCAATGTCATTGAGGTAAATATATTGCCAGATATCCAGTTCCGTCCAGTTCGATAGAGGAAACACGCGGATGCTCTCCCCCTTATTGACCTTGCAGTTATAGAGTTTCCACAGCTCGGGCCGCTGATTCTTTGGGTCCCAGACATGGTTCTTGTCCCGGAAGGAGAAAATACGCTCCTTGGCTCGTGACTTCTCTTCGTCGCGACGGGCGCCCCCGAAAGCAGCATCGAAGCCGTGTTTATTGAGAGCTTGTTTCAAGGCCTGGGTCTTCATTATGTCGGTGTGTTTTTCGCTGCCATGGGTGAAGGGGCCAATGCCGGCTTTCACTCCGTCGAGATTAATATGGACGATCAAATCCAGTCCCAGCTTCGCCATCTGTTGGTCGCGAAACGCGATCATTTCGCGAAATTTCCAGGTCGTGTCGACGTGCATCAGGGGGAAGGGTGGCTTACCTGGATAGAAAGCTTTCAAGGCGAGATGCAGCATCACCGACGAGTCTTTGCCAATGGAGTAAAGCATTACTGGCTTGTCAAATTCAGCAACGACTTCGCGCATTATGTGGATGCTTTCTGCTTCGAGTTGCTTCAGGTGGGTGAGATTATATTCCGACATGGTATTGCGTCATCATCGCCAAAGACATCGCGGTGAGCCCTGGCTCTCGCTTTGGTTTATGGGCCTGCTAAGCTTTGACTAATTGCTTGGCTGAGCAGGACTTTCCTCGTCACTGATCGCTTTAGACTTGTCCAGACCAAAGTCTTCTGCCAGTGCGCCCTTCTGCTCAGGATTTTGTTTGGCTGCGTAGTCCTTGGGGGGCAGCAGACCGCTAGACTCTTCGTTAGCGCTGTTACTGTCAAATACCGCATCGGTACTGGCCGGTAGGAGTTTGCTGGCAACCTCAGTGGAACAGAGATCCTGGGCTCCCGTGGCCAGGTGCTGATACACCTCTTTGTAACTCTCAGTCATGTGTTGCACCAACTCGGCAGTCATACTGAAATGATCGCTGACACTATCCTCGTATTCGATATGGTTTTCTTTCAGGTTGCGGATTTGATTTTCGAGTTCATGCACGCGCGACGGACTGGTGTTCAGGCGGCTCGCAAATACCACGCCGATCACTATACCAACTGCCAGAGCAGCAATTGCTGCTAACCAAATCATCAAGACATCGCCTCTTCATTAGTGCCTCAGAACAGCCTCACTGAGGATGTTCATTGGCAACAATAGCAATCCAAATTATACATTAATTCGATGCCATCGCTGTATTAAGTTTGAGTTTTGCCTCTGTCTGATTTTGTTTCGGTGGTTTCCACCGGCAAACATCCATAGAATGCCTCAGCTCATTTTGTGAACCAAATAAACAGACACTCGCCATGAACCCACAGTCGCGCTACCAAAAAGACCTGGATGAAGGCCTGATTGCAGAAGATGAGGAACAGCGGCGTGTGGTTTCCTGCTTGCAGCTTTTGTTTGATGAATTAGTCACTAAAGAAGCGATCAAGCCGGGTTTCCGTGCTGCGCTTTGGAGATGGTTTGGCGCTGAAGAGCGTCCTAATGTCGCTACCCCAGGCATCTATCTCTGGGGTGGTGTTGGCAGAGGAAAGACCTATCTCATGGATTTATTCTACGACTGCCTCCCCTTCGAAAGAAAATTAAGGACCCATTTCCATCGGTTTATGCAGCGGGTTCATCAGGATCTGGTAAGGCATCAGGGTGCCAGCAACCCTCTCGAATTGCTTGCCGATCGGATCGCTGCCGAGGCGCTGGTGGTCTGCTTCGATGAATTCTTGGTCCTGGATATAGCCGATGCAATGATTCTCTCGGGCTTGTTCGAAGCGCTGTTCGAACGCCAGGTTGTGCTGGTTACAACCTCGAATATCCATCCAGATCGACTTTATGAAAACGGCTTGCAACGGCAACGGTTTCTGTCGGCGATAGCGCTAATAAAAGACCATACCAGTGTGATCGAATTACTTCCTGGCACCGACTATCGCCTGAGAAATTTACGCCAGGCTACTCTTTATCACTGTCCGGTAAATGACAAGACCGAGGCTTTGCTGTTGCAGAGTTTCTATGCTTTGGCACCGGATAAATCCGAGATTCACGAGCGGGAACAGATTGAGATTCTCGGGCGCAAGCTGCAAACCCGTTTCTGTGCAGACGATGTGGTGTGGTTCGATTTTCCGCAACTATGCGATGGGCCCAGGTCTGCCTTCGATTACGTGGAGATAGCAAAACTCTATCATGCCGTTTTGCTAGCCGATGTGCCGCAATTTGATGCCGATAAGGATGATCAGGCTCGCCGCTTTGTCAGCCTGGTTGACGAACTGTATGACCGTCGGGTGAAACTGATCATTGCCGCCGAAGTACCTATCCAGGCACTGTATACGGGAAACAATCTAGTCTTTGCATTTCAGCGAATCCGTTCGAGATTGATGGAAATGCAATCCCACGATTACCTGGGCAGTGAACATCTGGGCTAGTTTATTAGCCAGGAATTCATAGTCCTGGCAATCGTGCCGCTGGCGCCGGTCGGGGATTAAATTTGGCGAAAATTGTGCGTCGAAAGGCGGCGTATTGCGGCAACAGGCACCGCTAACTGGAGGCCGCTGCGGCTACGGAAAAACCGGGTTTTAGCCCGGATTTAGCTTGAATAATCGATGCTGAGCCGGTAGTATTCGCGCTCCTCAATATAAAGCCCCTTGAATGTCCGATGAAAACATATAGTGCGAAACCTCATGAGATCGATCAGAAATGGCTTCTGGTAGATGCAGAAGGCCAAACCCTGGGTAGAATGGCCACGGCAATAGCGACTCGCTTGCGTGGTAAACATAAGCCCGAGTATACCCCTCACATCGACACCGGTGATTTCGTCGTGGTGATCAATGCGGATAAGGTGAGGGTCACCGGTAATAAGGCAAAAGATAAAATATATCACTCCCACTCCGGTTTTCCCGGCGGGCTGAAATCAATTTCTTTCGAAAAGTTGCTGGAAAAAGCCCCCGAGAGAGTTATCAAGCAGGCAGTGAAGGGAATGCTTCCCAGGAATTCGCTGGGGCGGGCAATGTTCAAGAAACTGAAGGTCTACGCTGGTGCAGAACATCCCCATACTGCCCAACAACCCGAATCAGTACACTTATAGAGGTTTGAATAGTTAATGTCTGCAACCCAATACTATGGCACTGGTCGCCGCAAGACTTCAACTGCACGGGTCTATCTGACTAACGGCAAGGGAAATATTACGGTGAACCGCCGGCCACTGGATGGTTATTTTGGTCGGGAGGTTGCCCGCATGATCGTTCGACAACCTCTGGAATTGGTTGAAATGGTAGGAAAATTCGACATCAATGTGACAGTTCGAGGTGGTGGTAGCTTCGGTCAGGCCGGTGCTATCCGTCATGGTATTACCCGGGCCTTGATGCAGTATGACCTGGAGTTAAAACCTGCACTTAGAAAGGCCGGCTTTGTCACCCGTGACGCGCGTGAAGTCGAAAGAAAAAAGGTTGGCTTGCGGAAGGCCCGCAAGAAGCCACAGTATTCCAAGCGCTAATCATGATGTAGCAAAAAAGCGTCGGCTCATGCATTGAGATCGGCGTTTTTTTGTGTTCGAAAATATTTATTTTCTTCTAAATATCAATGGGATAGCTATGGTTTTCGAGTGTGGCTCACTTGAAAAAAACTGCAAAATTGACTAGAATTCGCGGAATTTTCTGACCCGCCAGGAGTCAGGCAATCAGATCCAGGGTAACTAAGTCTGCCAACACTAAAATGATGGCGTACTCTATTAAATTTAGCTTGTTCTTGAGGAGTAATATACGGTGACTGACAACAGTATTAATGCTGGCCGTAGGCGATTTTTAGTGAGTTCGACTTCTGCTGTAGGTGCTGCAGGCGTAGTAGGGGCGGCTGTCCCTTTTATCGGTTCGTGGAATCCCACTGCCAAGGCACGAGCGGCAGGTGCACCGGTGAGGATAGACATAAGTCGCCTGGAGGACGGCGCCATGTTGGGTCCCATTCCAGCCTGGCGCGGGCAGCCGATCTTCGTCGTTAGACGCAATGCTGATACCCTCAGCGTACTCAACGAAGATCCTGATCGATTGGCGGATCCGGATTCAGAGGAACCTGAGCAACCCGCGTACGCGCAGAATGAATATCGTTCGCGTTCCCCGGAAATCTTGGTATTGGTCGGTCTGTGTCCCCATTTATTTTGTTCGCCTACCCCCCATATCGAATTACGCCCACAGCCCTTCGATTCGCAGTGGCGCGGCGGTTTCTTCTGTCCCTGTCATGGTTCGCGGTTTGATCTGGCAGGTCGTGTCTATAGCGGTTCTCCATCATCCCGAAATATGCAGGTACCTCCGCATGCATTTGAGGGCAGCGATGTCCTGGTCATAGGCATCGATGAGGAGACTGCAGCATGAGCCAATCAGATAATATGAAGGGCCCAGCTGAACACGGTAGATTCCTGTCAGCTCTTATCGGTTTGCGTGACTGGATCGATGCCAGGTTGCCAATCATGGTGACCTGGAAGAAGCACATGAGTGAGTATTATGCGCCGAAGAATTTCAACTTCTGGTATTTCTTCGGTGTCCTCTCCATGGTGGTTCTGGTAATTCAGTTGCTCACTGGTATCTGGCTGACCATGAACTATACCCCCACCGCAGAGGCTGCGTTTGCTTCGATCGAATATATCATGCGTGACGTCGAGTATGGATGGATGCTGAGGTATCTACATTCTACCGGCGCTTCCGCCTTTTTCTTCGTCGTCTATATCCATATGTTTCGTGGCCTGATGTATGGCTCTTACCAGAAGCCCAGAGAACTGATCTGGGTGTTTGGCATGGCTATTTATTTCGTCTTGATGATGGAAGGCTTTATGGGATACGTACTGCCCTGGGGACAGATGTCTTATTGGGGAGCTAATGTGATCGTCTCCCTGGTAGGCGCTATTCCAGTAATAGGTGAGGACTTGCTCATATGGGTGCGAGGCGATTATCTGATATCGGGTGCTACGCTCAACAGGTTCTTTGCCTTACATGTGGTTGCACTGCCGATTGTCCTGATTGCGCTGGTGATATTGCACTTGTTGGCCCTACATGAGGTCGGTTCAAATAATCCTGACGGAGTCGAAATCAAGAAAAACAAAGGCCCTGACGGGGTTCCCCTGGACGGTGTCCCATTTCACCCTTACTACACCATGTACCACGATCTGGCGGGTATCGTGTTGTTTCTGTTCGTATTCTGCGCAGTGGTATTCTTCGCGCCGGAGATGGGCGGATATTTCCTCGAAGTTGCAAATTTCCAGGAAGCAAATCCACTGAAGACGCCCGAGCATGTACCACCGAGTTGGTATTTCACGCCGTTTTATTCAATGTTGAGGGCGGTCACCATACCGCTGTTTGGAATCGACGCGAAGTTCTGGGGCTTGTTGGTGATGGGTGGTGCCATCGCTATCCTGTTCGTGATGCCATGGCTGGATAGAAGTCCGGTTAAGTCCATGCGTTACAAGGGCTGGTATAGCCGCATTGCCCTGATGATGTTTGTGGTCAGTTTTCTGATCCTGGGCGTTCTGGGAACTCAGGATGTGAGTCCCGCAAAGACGCTGCTAGCGCAGATAATGACGGTGATTTATTTTGGCTATTTCATCGCCATGCCGTGGTACACACGAATAGAGCAGACCGCTACGCCACCGGAACGCATTACTAGCGGTCGCTGGATCAGCTTTCCGCAACTGCTGGGTAGCATCTTGTTGATAATCGCACTGGTTGTAATACCGTTGATGCTGGCGTCGGGAAGTGCCGAGGCTTCAGCAAACAATATCCATCTGCAGCAGGTAGAGACCGATTTTGATGACAAGGGGTCGCTGCAACGAGGATTCCAGACTTACATGAATTACTGTGTGAGTTGCCATGAACTCGGATATGCACGCTACGCCCGTACCGCCGATGACCTGGAAATTCCTTACGAATCAGTGATGGACAATCTGGTTTTTAGTGATGCATTGATCGGCGATCTGATTGAGAACACGCTGTCAGAGGATGATGCCCTGGACTGGTTTGGTGCTGCGCCACCAGACCTGACCCTGATAGGTCGGGTCCGTTCACCAAATTGGCTGTATACCTATCTCAAATCATTTTACAACGATGGATCACGCCAGTTTGGTGCCAACAATAAACTATTTCCCAACGTGGGAATGCCGAACGTGTTGCACGAGTTGCAGGGTGACGTAAACTGTGATGATCATGGTAGTGATGATCCCAGCCAGTGTGAGCTAAGCCACCTGGCGGGCACGGGTAGCATGAGCGAATCTGAGTTTGATGGGACTGTCTCCGAGCTTGTCAATTTTCTGTATTACATCGGCGAGCCAATAAGAGCCAGGCGACAGGAAATTGGTATATGGGTGCTGTTATTTTTAGCTGTTCTGTATATTCTCACCTTCCTGATGGGCCGGGAATTTGCCAAAGACTATCACTGAAGCTTGGGTCAATCAGTCGCTGTTATATAAAAAAAATTTCACATTTCAAATTAGAGGAATCGCTATGGGTGTGGTCGCTAAAAGATCTTCCATGACATTTTATTCGGACGGAACCAGCCACTATAGTCATAGAGTGCGCGTGGTTTTGGCAGAGAAAGGCGTAGCAGTTGAAACCATCGATGTGGATCCGGATGACAAGCCGGAAGATCTGGCCAGTCTGAATCCATATAATACCCTGCCGACATTGGTCGATCGTGATTTGGTTTTATATGAAGCCAACATCATGATGGAATACCTCGATGAGAGATTCCCGCATCCGCCTTTATTTCCAGTGTATCCGGTGGCGAGAGCCCAGAGCCGGCTCTGGATCTATCGAATCAAGAAAGACTGGTGCAGATTGGTTGATCCAATCATGGCTGGCGACGGAACTCCTTCGCAGTTGGACAAGATGCGCAATGAATTGCGTGATAGCCTGATATCGATAGCACCCATATTTGGTGAAAAGCCCTTTTTCATGAGTGACGAATTCACTATTGTTGATTGCTGTGTCACACCAATTCTATGGCGCTTGGCGGTTATGGGGATAGAATTGCCCAAAAACAAAACCACGAAGCCATTGTTGGAATACCGGGATCGACTGTTTGAAAGAGACTCGGTGATGGCGAGCTTTTCTGAACAGGAAAAGGAGATGGTTTAGAAGAGCAGTAGCTCAAGATGGAGTGTTTGCGATGACGATGAGTTCTAGCCGACCGTATATAGTGCGGGCACTCTACGACTGGATTATGGAGAACGATTGTACGCCCTACATTCAGGTCAATGCCTTCGTAGCCGGTGTTGAAGTCCCCCAGGAACACGTCAAAGATGGTCAGATCATCCTCAACATCTCTCCCAATGCCGTACAAAATCTTTTCATCCGCGATCAGGCCATAGACTTCGACGGTCGCTTCGCCGGCATCCCCAAGAGTGTGTTTGTTCCAATTGCTGCGGTGATGGGAATCTATGCGAAGGAGAGTGGGCAGGGAATGGTATTCGAGGCCGACGGAATTCTTCCCGAACCCCCGCCCCCAGTCACGCCCGATGGCAACGGCAACACCTTGGCTGGAGTGAAGTCGCCAGGATTGGGTAAAAAGAAGCCGACTTTACGAGTGGTCAAGTAGAAAAGTAGCAGTATTGCTGAGTCAGCAGGGGCCACTAAGCCACCGTTCGCAGTTCCCACTAAACTCAGTGCAATATTCGTCAGGCGCTTCCGCCCAGCCAGTTGTATAACACCTTAGTTTATATACTCAAACACCTTGACGACTTTGGTGACACCGGAGACATTGCGAGCTACATTGGCGGCATTGTCGCCATCGGCCTGACTTATCAGGCCCATCAGGTAAACGGCGCCATTTTCTGCGATAACTCTTACCTGGGAAGAAGGCACCTGGTTGTCGGTCAACATCAGGGTCCGCACCTTGGTTGCAATCCATACATCGCTGCTACGATCCATGAAGCTGGACTTTTCAGTGACTTCGAGCTCGTTGTGAATTCGCTTGATTTTTGTGCTTGCCTGACTGGCGATTTCGGTGGCCAGAATTTTTAACTGTTCCGACTCTACCTGTCCTATCAACAAGACTACGCCGTTGTGACTGATGACATCAAAATGTGTTTGTTTGAATGCAGAGTCCTGAGATTTTATGTTGACGATAATCTTGGTTTCGATTGCCTGGTCTTCAATTACTGCGCCAGCGGTTCTTTCTGATGGGTCTTCCTGCATGCCTTGTTCGCCGGTGGTCCTGACCAGAATCGCTGTACAGGATGAAGTGATAAGCAAGGTGACCAAGACAAGTACTCTGTAAATTTTCATGGTTCATCTCCTGGGAATAGTTGGTTGTCGATGAAATCACATAGGCAATGAATAACAACGAGGTGGACTTCCTGTATGCGCGCAGTGCTATCGGAACTCACGCGGATTTCCACGTCCTGAGCGGACAGTGACCGTGCCACCTCGCCGCCATCTTTGCCCGTGAGTGCGATTACCAGCATTTCCCGATCCCGGCCTGCTTTTATAGCCTGGATGACGTTTGCCGAATTGCCACTCGTTGATATTGCTAACAAAACATCTCCAGCTTGTCCGAGGGCGGAAACCTGTTTTGAGAATACCTCTTCGTAGCTATAGTCGTTGGCGATCGCAGTTATTGTCGAGCTATCTGTGGTGAGAGCCAGAGCTGGCAATCCCGGGCGTTCGCGTTCGAAACGATTCAACAGCTCCGCAGAAAAATGTTGTGCATCCCCTGCAGAACCGCCATTTCCGCAACACAGAATCTTGCCATTCTCTAACAAACACCGCACCATAACTTCCCCGGCTCGATGTATGGATGGCACTAGTTCACTGGCTGCCCGCTGTTTCGTGCTAATGCTATCCTGGAAATGCGCACTAATTCGATCTTGTAGGTTCATGGTTGCGTAATCTTAATAAAAGCATGCTATATATCGGCCAATCGGCCCTCAATTTGAGATAGACGAGGCCGGTGCTAACTCCTACAAAATAGACTACCCGGGTATTGAAAAAGTTTCACTCGAATGCCCTTTTTATCCACTCATAGTGCAATCCACCGCTGAGCTGTGAGGGGGAGATGCCAATCACATCAAATCGACAGATTCGATTTGAAAATTGTGGGTATGAGATCAAGAAATGGGAGGCGGTGCGTCGAATCTTTCTTTGTTTCTCCCGGGTAATAGAATCTATGGCAGTGCCGAATCGACCAGATCGTCTGAATCGAACTTCCACAAACACCAGTACTCGGCAGCTATCAATCATTATCAGGTCGATCTCCCCGACGCGACACTGGTAGTTGCATTGGATAAGTTTTAGTCCATACCCGCGTAAATATTCAGCTGCAAGAAATTCCTGGGCATGGCCAAACTGCCGTGCGTTCTTATATAGGGAGCTCCGTCTCGCCATGGTGTGAATCGACTGCAGCATTTAGTTTCTGTTATTGGAGTGGTTCTCGATCTCTATCGCTATGCCGTTAACAAATCTGGCGACGTCAAGTGTGCGATGAATTTGTTGATTGGGAGATAATCTGAGGACCCCAGTCGCACCTTGGAAACTATCTATCTGATGTTCTGCCAGTTGTTTCAGGCGAGGATACAATCGAAAGCAATCGATACCCATCGCGCGAAATCGTTGCAAGGCTCCCTGCGCCTGTCGCAGGCTCGCGGACATCTCTGATTTTAGCGGGTTGGAAGAGTCGAGCACCCATGGCGCCACGGTGAATATGATGCCATCAAGGTCTCTGTTTTCACTTTCGTTTTCCTGTCCATCGTAGATTGATGGCAGCGAGTAGACTGGTATATTTCCCGCAAAATAGAATGCCAGGGTTGGTTTAAGCTGTCGGCCCTGTCTCGGGTTGGCGATCAGGAATATAAAATCCAGATCACTGCGTCGTCGTGGAGTAAATTCCATGGCATTCCTCGGCAATAAATCCAGTAATCGGTCCCTCCTTGCTTCGGATGAATCTATCGCCATTAAGCGTTTGATGACATCAACATAGTCCCCGTCGCCACTGAAGGTCCCCTGGGATACCAGATTGCCGCCCCTGGCCGACCACAGTTCGGCAAATGTAGATTGCAGCCGCAAGTAATTTTCCGATTGCGGTGTGATGACGGCGGCATTTCTATGACCGGCATTCCAGGCAAGATTGATGGCCTGGGCTATTTCGTCTTCTGGCGCAAGGCCAAATTGATACAGCACAGTTTGCCGCAATTGGATGTCGTCGGCATAGTTGAGTGCGAGCGTAGGTACTGGTAATTCAGGCAATTGCTGTAATTGATTCACCAGTTCCTTGCTGAGAGGGCCGATGATCAAATCTGCGCCACTGGCAACGGCTTCATCATAAATTGGGAAAATAATTCTGACGTCGCTGCTGTCATAAATAGAGATACGTGGTACTTCTCTGCTGATCGCAAGCGCCTGGTAGTACGCACTGAAAAACCCTTCCTGGATGGCCTTGCCCGCAATTTCCTGCAGGGGCAGTATCAGGGCGATATGTCTGGGTCTTTCCTCCCACACCCGTAGCAAATCATCGAGTAGTTGCGGGAGCCTGGTGGAGGCTGAGTGCCGAATCCACACTCGTTGCCATTGCTTGATCGCATCGAGTTGCCGTTTAATGCTGGACTGGTTGGATCGAACTACTTCGGCCAGCTCGATCCAACCTCTGGATTCGTAACTATTTGCACTACTTGCAAACGCGGAAAGTGAATCTTCATCGAGGTGGATTAAGCTGTCCCAGATGGTATTAACAAGCCCACTATCACGGGCTTGATTACTGTCGTGTGAAATCTGCAGATAGGCATTTATTGCCTCGGTAGCTTTTTCATTGGCACGATATGCGCTTGCTAGTAAAAAATAATAGTCATCCACACGCTGGGCCAGATTCTCAAGATTGCCGATCAGATCGCCCGTAAGCCAGGTCAGGGCTGCTTCCGACTGCTGGCTATGGAGTGCGATTTCTGCGCGAATTAGGGCATAGCGAAATTGATACGGCCCAGACAGGGATCCAGGGTTGGGTATCTGCGCAGCGATGAGTCCAGCCCGGGTCGCCTGTCCGTCATCCAGCATTAACTCCATAGCCTGAATCGATAGTGCAGAGGCCTCGATACCCGACCGGCCCTGTGCCAGGCGTAATAGCCCATCAATAGACTCTGCTGTAGACTGAATCCCATCGCTGGGCCCAATTGCAGATTGTTCCATGGTGCTGCAACCGAAACCGGCTAGCAACACCAGGATCAGCACAAGCTGCTGTGGAATTTTAACAATTTCTCTGGTGATCAAGATGATTCCGTTGCCTTGTCGTGGAGTCGTCGGTGGTTGAGGGCTTTGTACCAGGCGAATGACCTGGACAAATCAGCGCACCGCTAAAAAGATTAATACAGATTGTGAGGAACGGCAATTTATTCGCAGAATAAGCCGGGTGCCAGACTCTGTTAATGAGTGCGGGGGCTATTTTCTTGACCAGTACGGAGCCACCGGCTGATCCGGTTGCGTAATTAACAGCAATGAGAAACCTATATGGCCGATAAAGGCACACTATACGTGGTGGCAACACCAATTGGTAACCTCGGCGATATTTCCAGGCGGGCAATCGAAATTTTGGGATTTGTTAGCAAGATCGCGGCCGAGGACACTCGTCACAGTAAGAAATTGATGCAGTCCATAGGGGTTGCTACGCCGCTGCTGTCATACCATGAATTCAGCGGCAAAGCGGTAAGTAGCAAAATAATCGCTGCGCTGCAATCGGGAGAGTCCGTGGCCTTGATTTCAGATGCCGGCACGCCACTGATTTCAGATCCGGGTTACAAGTTGGTCTGCCAGGCCAGGGCCCTGGGATTGCGGGTAATACCAATTCCGGGGGCCTGTGCCGTCACCGCCGCCTTAAGTGTTGCCGGACTGCCTACGGACAAATTTATATTTGAGGGATTCTTGCCGAATAAATCTGCGGCCAGGCGGGCGCGGCTGCAGGCACTTGCCGCCGAGTCTCGATCGCTGGTGTTTTATGAATCCCCGCACCGCATAGTGGAAAGTATCGGTGACATGCAGCAGATTTTCGGGCTGGATAGATTGCTATTTGTCGCCAGGGAGATCAGTAAAAAATTTGAAACCCATTTCCTCGGAACCAGCTTGGATTGCCTGGCCTGGCTGCAGCAAGACAGTAATCAGCGCAAGGGAGAATTCGTCATCATTGCTGCTCCTTGTGATGAGCTCGAGGTGGAGGCGCGCAAGCTTCAACAAGCTGTTGAGCTCGTAAAAACACTGCGTCGCGATATCTCGATGAAGCGGGCGGTTGCCATTGCCAGCGAGTACACCGGTGCCAGGAAAAACCAACTCTACAGCGCAGCCCTTGAAGACTAGGGAGTGACTTGTAATCAGGCTGTCCCTGAATTAGTCTGGGGCTGAGTCAGCTGGGCAATTGCTACCTTTCACTCTTCTATTATCGAATATCCGATATAAGAGGAATCCGGTAGAGGAAAGTCCGGGCTCCACAGAGCAGGGTGCCAGGTAACGCCTGGGGGGTGTGAACCCACGGCAAGTGCAACAGAAAATATACCGCTCGGCACCCATGATTTTAATCGATGTTGATTTTATCAACGTAGGTAAGGAATCATGGTGCTGGGTAAGGGTGAAATGGTGTGGTAAGAGCGCACCGCGCGACTGGTAACAGCTCGTGGCAAGGTAAACCCCACCCGGAGCAAGGCCAAATAGGAATCCTCTAATGTTGCTCGCATTGGATTCGGGTAGGCCGCTACAAGCCTGTGGTGACGCAGGTTGCAGATGAATAATTGTCCTCGACAGAACCCGGCTTACAGGCTGACTCTTTTTTATTTCTGTGCATCAGATTAGACAATTCTCTAGTCGAAGGCGTAGAAATCCTAGGTGCTCTTAATAAAGCACTTTAATGTTTGCTGCTACTAAATTGTTATTGCTGGATTTGTGGTTTAATAACTGTGCATTTCAACACCAGTTCCTTACTTTTAGCAACACGTTCACGACTTTTCTTGAAGTAAATCAATTAAATAGTGCTTGCGCTGGGGCTTTGCTGTCCCTATAGTGTTTCTTTGTGGCGAAAAGTGGATATTTTTGTCGATTGGTGGGAGTTGGTGGAAGTTTCACCCTCGACTAAGGATACATATCCAATAATAATGGGGACAATAGGTGTTTCGCGGCATTAATACCATCAATCTGGATGCGAAAGGCCGCATGGCTATGCCTGCGCGCTACCGTGAGCAATTGCAGCATCATTGCTCTGGACATCTTGTGGTTACCATCGACACCAACCATCGCTGCCTGCTGCTCTATCCTGTTTCCGAGTGGGAGCAGATCGAACGTCAAATAGAGTCTCTCTCCAGCTTCGATCCGATGTCGCAACGAGTCAAACACTTGCTGATCGGTCATGCCAATGATTTGGAGCTGGATAGCAGCGGCAGAATCTTGCTGCCGCAGGAATTGCGGCAATACGCGCAGCTGGAAAAACATGTTTGCCTGATCGGTCAGGGTAAAAAGCTTGAGATCTGGAATCAGGAAATATGGAACCAACAGCGGGATCAATGGTTAACGGAGTCCACGACTGACGGAGAATTACCGGACAAATTACGCTCCTTGTCCTTGTAGGAGGGGCACGGTAGGGATGGTTGAGTGATGACAGCGAAATCATTGCATGAATCGGTTTTGAGGCAAGAGGCAATTGCAGGTCTGCGGATTCAAGCAGGAAAAACCTTTATCGATGCGACCTTCGGGCGCGGAGGCCATAGCACCTTAATACTCGAAAGCCTGGAGCCCCAAGGCAGACTATTGGCCCTGGATAGAGATCCGGACGCGATTGTGACAGCACTGAAGTTGAGCCAGCAAGACCACAGGTTAGAAGTGATACACCAGCCCTTTAGTGAGCTTGGCGAAATTACAAGAAACCGCGGACTATTTGGTAGCGTAGATGGAATCCTGTTTGACCTCGGGGTTTCCTCACCGCAACTGGATGATGGCAGCAGAGGATTCAGTTTTCTGCGCGACGGCCCTCTGGATATGCGCATGGATCCAGGGCAGGGAATCAGTGCGGCGCAATGGATAAATACAGCGGCTGAGACAGCTATAGCCGATGTGATATATCAGTTTGGGGAAGAGCGGCATTCCAGACGCATGGCCAGAAGAATCGTGCTAGAAAGAGCTGAGCGAGAGATAACAACTACGGGTCAGTTAGCCGAGATTATCAAGCAGGCAAACCCAGCCTGGGAAAAATCAAAGCACCCGGCGACACGCGCTTTTCAGGGTATACGTATATTTATCAACAGCGAATTCGATGAGTTGGAAAAAGGGCTGGATCAGGCGCTCGATTTATTGACGATTGGCGGACGCCTGGTGGTCATCAGCTTCCATTCGCTGGAAGACCGAATAGTCAAGAAATTTATAGCCTTGCAGACAACCGGTGATAGTTATCCGAGGGACCTGCCGGTGCCGCAGGAGATGTTAAATCCCCGGCTGAGATCGATCGGAAAAGCAAGCAAGGCTAGTGTAAGTGAAATTAACAGAAATCCGCGGGCAAGAAGCGCCGTTATGCGAGTCGCTGAAAAAATTGCCTGAGCTTTTCCATGAGCTATCTGGCTTGGCTTTATGGGAGGTACTGAATACATGATCAAAGGCTCCCACATGCGTACTGGCAGCAGAAAAAGATCTGGAAATCCGGTAGTGAGTCAACGGCCATCTATTCTGCAATGGGCCGGGATTTACCGACCTCCCACCTCTGGCCTGTTCCTATTGCTGGGAATAGCACTCGTCACCGGTCTATCTGTGGTGAATACGACGCATCAGAATCGTTTCTCTTTCAACGAATTACAGGAGCTTCGCGAACAGGCGAATGCACTCGAGATTGAGTGGGGCCAGCTACTCATAGAACAAAGTACATTTAGTGTCGAAGGAAGGATCGAGCAAAAGGCAGTAGATCGATTACAGATGCAGGTGCCCGAGACATCCAGCATCGTTGTGGTGAGCCATGAGTAGCCCGCAAACTAATTTGATCATCCCAATATGGCGATTGTATCTCGTGCTATTTGTCCTCTTCTGCTGTGTATCAGTCATAGGCTGGAAAGTAGGAGTGTTGCACATTCTGCAACGGGAATTTTTGCAGGGGGAAGGAGATGCCAGGACGATTCGCACCGTGCCGCTGGTGGCCAATAGAGGGCTAATCACGGATAGAAACGGTGAGCCGCTGGCGGTCAGTACACCGGTTAAATCGCTGTGGGTCGATCCGAGTGAAATTGCGGGTAATGGCTTCGCTATCCGTCAACTCGCGCTGGAGCTGGAGCTGAACCCGGAAGTACTCGGGCGCAACATCGCCAAGAATTCGGGCCGGGAATTTCTTTATGTGAAAAGACGGTTACCACCTGCCGACGCCGACCGCATTCTCGCCCTGGATATAGAGGGGGTCCATGTGCAACAAGAATACCAGCGCTTCTACCCCCAGGGCGAGGTGGCAGCTCACCTGATTGGTTTCAGCAATGTGGATGATGTGGGTCAGGAAGGCCTGGAGCTGGCCTTCGAAGATTGGCTTCGCGGAGTGCCGGGGCGACGCCAGGTTATGCAGGACCGACGTGGCCGCATTATCGAGGAACTCAATACTATCCAGACTGCCCGTGCCGGCAAACGACTGGAGCTCAGTATCGATTTTCGTCTGCAGAATCTGGCCTATAGAGAGTTAAAGGCAGAATTTATCACCAGGCGTGCAAAATCGGCGACGGTGGTAGTGCTGGATGTTGCGACTGGTGAAGTGCTGGCAATGGCCAACCAGCCTTCCTATAACCCGCACAATAAAGTCAATATGACGGATTTCAGTGTGCTGCGTAACCGGGCCATCACCGATGTTTTCGAACCCGGTTCAACAATCAAGGTCTTCACCATAGCAGCCGCTTTGGAATCCGGCATCTATAGTGTCGAAACTGTAATTGAGACCAGTCCGGGTTGGATGATGGTCAGTGGCAACACCATTAGAGATATTTTCAACTATGGCACCTTGAGCGTTGAAAAAGTCATTACGAAATCCAGCAATATCGGTGCCAGCAAAATTGCCCTGGAGATAGGCGCAGAACCGATTAGAGATTTGTTGGAAAGAGTAGGATTTGGTCAGGTCACCGGCACCGGGTTTCCTGGAGAACGCAGTGGCGTACTGCCTAATCCACGGCGATGGAGTCGAATAGGAACGGCGACATTGTCTTACGGATACGGGCTTTCCGCATCGGCACTGCAGCTCGCCCAGGCGTATTCGGTTATTGCGGACGGTGGCATAAAAAAGCCGGTTACGCTGTTAAAGTTGGATGCGGATGGTGTGGCGGCCCTGCCCAGGGAGCAGGTGCTGAGCGCCGCGATTAGCAGACAGCTGTTAGCTGCACTCGAAACTGTGGTGGACAAGAGTCGCGGTGGTGCAGTACTGGGGGCAAACATTCCCTTCTACTCAGTGGCTGGAAAATCCGGCACGGCGCATGTTGTTGGCGAATTCGGCTATGAAGAAAATCTGCATAACTCTTTATTCGTGGGATTGGTGCCGGCTTCAGATCCCAGGCTCGTCATTGTAGTAGTAGTCAATGAGCCTAAGGGTGAAGAGCATTATGGTGGTCAAGTGGCGGCCCCAGTGTTTTCAAGAATAGCCGCCGGCGCCATGCGCCTGTTAAATGTTTCGCCGGACAAAATTCCCGCCAACCCCTCGAGGGAGCTAAGCTCACTGTCGCCATGAACACAGCAGAACAATTGAATCCACACGCCAGCCTGCTCGACCTCATAACTGATCTGGTCAAGTTTAGCGATGCCATCCCCGATGCCGCCAGCACAATGATCACCGGTGTTCAGCTGGATAGCCGGTTGCTACGCAAAGGCGACCTGTTCCTGGCCTGTTTTGGGCGTAATCATGATGCTCGGGACTATATCGATAAAGCCATCGATGTAGGTGTTGCGGCTATATTGGCCGATGCTGACGACAACTGGCAGGGCGTACAGGTAATTCGCAAGGTGCCGATTGTCGCGATCGATAACCTGCCGGCGAAAATTAGTGAAATCGCCGCACGGTTTTATTCCTGCCCCAGTGAAAAGCTCACCGTGATAGGAATCACCGGAACCAATGGTAAAACCAGCTGCAGCCAGTTCATCGCCCAGGCTCTGACCGAGGCGAATTTCAAATGCGGCCTCATTGGCACTTTGGGCTATGGCATTTACGGCTCTCTTAAGGAAACCCAACTGACAACACCCGATGCCGTGTTTACCCAGGTGGCGCTTGCGGAAATGGTACTCGGCGGAGTTGATCCCGTAGTGATGGAGGTTTCATCCGTCGGTCTGCATCAAAAACGAGTGAAGAAAGTTCAATTCGAAACAGCAATATTTACGAATCTGACGCGAGATCATCTCGATTATCACGGGAGTATGGAAGCCTATGCTGAAAACAAAAAGAAACTGTTTACCGCGAGGGGGCTGAAGCATGCAATCGTCAATCTCGATGATCCCTACGCTCTGTCGATTATTAATAGTATTGCGAAAGGAGTTGAAGTCTCCACCTACAGTATCAAGAAGTCGATCGCCACGGTGTATGCGGAGGAATTGAGTTTGAATCGTCACGGTTTTGAGGCGCGACTATGTACTCCAATTGGAAATGGGATAGTTAAAGGCAAACTCATAGGCCATTTTAATTTTAGTAATCTGCTGGCAGTAACCGCAGCACTTATTAGCTATTTGTCCGCCAGGAAGGAAGTAAAAATCGATGAGTTGTGTCGGGGAATTTCCAATCTCAAACCCGTTACTGGCCGCATGGAAATTGTCGGCAACAGTGAAGAGATTACTGCGGTGGTCGATTATGCGCACACCCCGGACGGGCTTCGCAGTGCTCTGAGCGGCCTCAGAGATCATTTCGACGGCAACATCTGGTGCGTCTTTGGATGTGGTGGGAATCGGGACAAGGGCAAGCGGCCGATGATGGGAGAGATCGCCGAAAAATATGCCGATAGATTAATTATTGCAGATGACAACCCAAGGCAGGAGAAGGGCGACGAAATAGTCCAACACATACTGAGCGGAATAAATAATAAGTCGGCGGTGACGGTTTTGCGAGACCGGGCGCAGGCCATTGGATTTGCCATCGGCAATGCGCGAGCCGGTGATGTCGTCCTGGTGGCGGGAAAGGGCCATGAAACCTATCAGGATATCGGTGGCAATAAGCTGATTTTTAGTGATGCCAATCAAGTTCGATTGGCCTTGCAAAAACGTAGCAGAAATTAACAGGGAAGCTGAAAGGATTTGATTGGAACAATGACTTTGTCTTTGCTTGTTGAAGAACTTGGCGGTGAACTCATTGGCGCTGACCTTGAGTTTTCACGCCTGTCTACAGACACTCGAAAGCTTGCCCGGGGGTCACTCTATCTTGCACTGACCGGTAATAATTTCGATGGCAATGAGTTCGTTAATGAAGCGGCAGAGAAAGGCGCCTGCGCGGCTATTGTTAGTAAAGAGTTTGAATCAACAATCCCGACCCTGAGGGTGGTTGATACCCACGTGGCTCTGGGTAAAATTTCGGCGCTTAATCGAAAGCGAAGTCGAGCCAAGGTCATCGCCCTTACCGGAAGCCAGGGAAAAACCACGGTTAAGGAAATGTTGGGGTCAATTCTGAGTGCGGCAGGAGAGACGCTTATTACCCAAGCCAATCTGAATAATACGATTGGCGTGCCGCTTACCCTGTTGGATCTGGAATCTAATCATGACTACGCTGTCATTGAAATGGGAGCAAATATTGCGGGCGAGATTAGCTTCAGCGGAGGGCTTGCACAGCCCGATATAGCCCTGATTACGAACGCGAGTGCTGCCCACATTGAGGGCTTTGGCAGCCTCCAAGGCATAGTCTCGGCGAAAGGGGAAATAATCGATGCACTCGGCATTGAGGGAGTACTAATACTAAACGCAGATGATGCCCATGTGCACGAATGGATTCGAAGGGCGGGAAGCAGGCGCACAGTTTTGTTTTCTACCGATCAGGGGCGCGAAGATGCTGACTACAGTTGCAGTGATATCGTCCTGGGTGCAAGAGGAAGTGTATCTTTCAATTTAATTACACCCATCGGCCAGCGCCGGACTGCGATTAAATTGCTCGGTGTGCACAACGTAGCGAACTCAGTGGCTGCCGCAGCAACTGCGATCGAGGCAGGCGCAAGTCTCGATCAGGTCGAATCGGGGCTCGCGGCTTTACAACCGGTACCAGGGCGCATGCAGCCAATGGTGGGTGTGAATAATAGCTACTTAATAAATGACAGCTACAACGCCAGTCCGAGCTCATTCAGAGCCGCCATCGATGTGCTCGGCTCCTGTTCTGGCCTCAAGTTTTTGATCGCCGGCGACATGAAAGAAATGGGAGAGGAATCAGAGTCGGCGCACAGCGCCGTTGGTGAATACGCGGCGAAGGCTGGCATAGACAAACTGTGGGCTGTTGGCGGACAGAGTCGATTTATAGTGGAGGCTTTCGGCTCCGGTGGCAGGCATTTTTCTGAAATGAGTGAGTTGACGAGGGCATGTCAAGACATCGCATCGTCGGAGGTGACATTTCTGGTAAAAGGCTCAAGGGGAGCCAGGATGGATGCGGTGGTAAATGTTTTGACTGCGAGCGAGGAATTCTAATGCTAGTTTGGTTATCAGACTATTTAATGCAGATAAATAGCAACTTTGCTGTCCTGCAGTACATAACGGTGAGAGGTATTTTCAGCATTCTGACTGCCATGGCTGTGTCCCTGCTTATCGGACCGTGGATAATACGACGCCTGAATTATCATCAAATAGGCCAGGTGGTTCGGGATGATGGACCGGAATCTCACTTCCCTAAGGCCGGCACGCCGACCATGGGCGGTGTGCTGATCCTGGTCAGCATCGCCATAAGTACCCTGTTGTGGTCAGACCTGGGTAACCATTATGTCTGGACTGTAATGTTGGTTACTGTGGCATTCGGGGCGGTGGGATGGGTGGACGATTATCGCAAGGTGTTTGAACAAAACACCGTGGGATTATCCGCCAGATGGAAATATTTCTGGCAGTCCCTGATTGGATTAGCTGCCGCTATTTTTCTCTACTATAGCGCACAGAGTCCGGTCGAAACTCAGTACATCATTCCATTTTTTAAAGATGTAGCCATAGATGTTGGCGTGCTTTATATCGTAATTACCTATTTTATGATAGTGGGATTTAGCAACGCCGTTAATCTTACCGATGGCTTGGACGGTCTCGCGATTCTACCGACGGTTATGGTGGGTGGCGCGCTGGGCCTGATTGCTTATCTTGCTGGACACAGTGAGTTTTCCACTTACTTAAATATTCCCAATGTCTCCGGATCCGGCGAAATTGTGATTTTTGCCGGTGCCCTGATGGGCGCGGGTCTTGGTTTTCTCTGGTTTAACACCTACCCGGCACAAATATTTATGGGTGATGTCGGTGCCCTGGCTCTTGGTGCTTCTCTGGGCCTGATGGCGGTGATCTCACGCCACGAAATCGTCCTCTTCATCATGGGTGGCGTCTTCGTCATGGAAACTGCATCAGTAATTTTGCAAGTGGCTTCGTTCAAATTAACCGGCAGGCGAATTTTTAGAATGGCACCGTTGCACCACCATTTTGAGTTGAAGGGCTGGCCAGAACCCCGGGTAATTGTACGCTTCTGGATTATTACGGTGATGCTGGTTTTATTTGGACTGGCGACATTGAAACTTCGTTAATGGCAGACGGGACAGACCCGGATGGTGGACTCAGAGGTGGCTTACTCAGCGACAGGATCTGCAAGCGTAATTGTTGGTTTAGGCAGCACTGGTCTGTCCTGCGCGAAGTATCTTGCTGCCCAGGGGCGCGCCTTCAAGGTGGTCGATAGTCGCCTCACCCCCCCCTCTCTTGAAGAATTGAAGCGGCTAATGCCCGACACTGAATGCGAATTGGGTGAGTTTTCGCTGCAGACATTTTTGAATGCCAGTGAGTTGCTTGTTAGCCCGGGGGTAAGTCTAAAAACAGCGGAGATCGTAGCTGCACAGAATGCCGGCGTTGCAGTCAGCGGCGACATCGATATTTTCTCGAAAGTTGTGACAGCACCAATCGTGGGTGTTACCGGTTCGAATGGCAAAAGTACAGTGGTAGCGATGCTGACGGAAATTTTATGCAAGGCAGGAAAGAACTTCGGTCTGGGTGGAAACCTGGATGGGGTAAATTTCAAGCCCGTGCTGGATTTATTGGCTGAAGACAGCAGGGATCTTTATGTATTGGAATTATCGAGTTTTCAATTGGAAACGACCGAAAATCTGGGCGCAGAAGTGGCGGTATTGTTAAACCTCAGCGAAGATCATATGGATCGCTACGAAGATTTAACTGAGTATCATGCGGCGAAACAGCGGATCTTTGATGGCTGCAAGCAGGTCGTAGTGAATCGTGACGACCCCTATAGCTATCCTCTGAGACGGATGAATGTACCGGTGCGGGAATTCGGGTATAGCCAGCCCGGTGTTGACGGTTTGGGCGTGTTGCAAGAAGGCGGCGATCAATACCTGGCTTACCAGTTTGAGAAGATCCTGTCGGTTAACGAGTTGAAAGTGTTTGGCCAGCACAATATTTCGAATGTGCTCGCGGCGAGTGCGATAGCGATGGCACTGGGCATAGACCTGAAGCAAATTAAAGCGGGCATTACAGAATTTTCCGGGCTGCCCCATCGTTGTCAGTGGGTAAGAAATATCTCAGGCATTGAATTTTATAACGATTCAAAAGGCACTAATGTCGGTGCGACCATGGCCGCGGTTGAGGGCCTGGGGCAGAGGATCTCCGGACACATCGTGCTGATTGCAGGGGGTGTGGGCAAGGGTGCTGATTTTAAACCTCTGGTGCCAGTCATTAATCGATGGGGAAAGGAAGTGATTCTTATAGGTCGGGACGCGGTCGAGATGGCTGCGAATTTTGATGCCGACGTTCGAACCTACTTTGCCAATGACATGGAAGATGCGGTTGCAGTTGCGCTGGACCATGCCGAACCTGGCGATGCGGTCTTGCTCTCACCTGCCTGTGCGAGTTTCGATATGTTCGATAACTTTCAGCACCGCGGTCAGGCATTTATTCAATCCGTGGAGGGTCTGCAATGAGTATGGCTACCACGGTAAACCGGCGCCCAAGGCGGGGAATGCCAGGGCTGATGTTGACACCATCACAGCCCCTGAATTCCTTGCTATTGATTAGCGGAATTCTATTGCTGAGCGGTTTATTGATGATGACGTCGGCATCCATAGAAATTGCCAGCAGTCAGTTTGGTGACCCGTTCTATCATCTCAAGCGACAGGCCATCTTCGCGATGATTGGCTTGCTGGTAGCAGTCATTACCTTGCATGTGCCGGTAAAAACCTGGCGCAGCTATAGCTGGTTTTTGCTAATGGTTTCCTATGGGCTTCTACTCCTGGTGTTCGTACCGGGTGTTGGCAAGGTCGTAAACGGTAGTGCTAGATGGATCGATCTGGGTTTCTTTAATCTGCAACCATCCGAGCTCGCCAAGGTATTCATCGTGATATACCTCGCTTCTTTTCTTGAACGTCATCTGGATGAGGTGCGCGAGAATTGGTCGGGGTTTTTTAAGCCATTGGTGGCGATCTTCGCGGCGGTGGTACTTCTGCATTTCGAGCCGGATCACGGGGTCATGGTGATACTTATGCTGACCGCATTCTGCATGATTTTTCTCGCCGGCGCCAAACTTTATCGATTCTTCTTGATGCTGGTACTTTGTGTCGGTGCGGTCGGTTCCCTCGCCATTATGAAGCCCTATGTAATCGTCCGACTTTCTTCTTTTCTGAATCCCTGGGCGGCAGAAAATGTCAACGAGGGTGGCTATCAACTGACCCAGGCATTAATTGCCTTTGGCCGCGGTGAATGGTTGGGGGTGGGCCTGGGTAACAGCATTCAGAAACTCTATTTTTTGCCGGAGGCACACAATGACTTCGTACTCGCCATAATCGGCGAAGAACTGGGGTTGTTTGGTGTAGCTGCCATCGTGCTGCTTTTTTGTCTGTTGGTGGCGAACACCTTTGCTATTGGCAAAGCCGCGCACCTTAAGAATCGATTGTTTGCGGCATTCTTTGCCTATGGCTTGGGCTTGCTGTTCGCCGGCCAGGCGATGATCAATATCGGTGTAAATATAGGCTTGTTACCAACCAAGGGGTTAACTCTGCCCTTCTTGAGTTATGGCGGTGCCAGTCTGATTGTGAGTTGCTTTATGGTGGCATTACTGGTGCGTATTCAATATGAGACGGAATGCTTTTCCGAAAAGGAAGCTGGATCGTGAATCTGAATCCGGTTGCGGATAATACCAGCATCCTCATCATGGCTGCGGGTACCGGCGGCCATATATTCCCGGCGCTGTCGATTGCTCAAAAACTTGCGGCCAAAGGAGTGCGTACGGAGTGGTTAGGCACACACAACGGGATGGAAAATGAATTGTTGGCTGGTACCGATATTGCAATTCATACCATTTCCGTGCAAGGACTCAGGGGCAAGGGCATTGCTCGTAAACTGATGGCGCCTTTTATGCTGGTACAGGCATTGGTTCAATCCATAGTTGTTATCAGCCGGGTAAAACCACTGTGTGTACTGGGGATGGGAGGTTTTGTTTCTGGCCCCGGTGGCATCGCTGCAAAGTTAATGGGAAGGCGATTGTTAATTCATGAACAAAATGCTGTCGCCGGTGCGACCAATAAAATTCTCGCGAAATTCGCCGATCGTGTTTTCGAGGCCTTTCCCAATACTTTTGCGAAAAACGAAAAAGTGATTCATACCGGCAATCCGCTGCGAGAGGATATTGTTGCAATAGCAAAGGGGATAAAGGGCTCAAATTCTTCTGCATCGTTAGCGGATGCACCCTTGCAGATTCTTGTCTTGGGCGGAAGTCAGGGAGCGGCGGCTATCAACGCAGCTATTCCTGAGGTGCTGTCGCGTTGGGGTGGCGCCAACCGGCCGGAGATATATCACCAGTCGGGTAGCAAAACCTTTGATGAAACCAGAAAGCTGTACCAGTCCCTGAACATCGAATTTGGCGATGGCAACAGACTCGTGCCCTTTATTGATGATATGGCCGCGGCATATCGATGGGCTGATCTGGTCGTGAGCCGTTCCGGCGCCAGCACCGTGAGCGAACTTGCGGCTGTGGGGCTGCCCTCCATTCTAATCCCCTATCCCTACCATAGTGACAATCAGCAGACGGCGAATGCCGAATGGTTGAGTGATAACAGAGCCGCGGTGTTGATTCGGCAGGCCGAACTGACGATTGATTTGCTACTGAGAACCTTGAAGGGTCTGGATGACGATCGCATTCGATTACGGACCATGGCTGAGCGAGCAGGCTCGATCGCGTTGCGAGATGCATCCGAACTCATAGCCACAGTATGTCTGGAGTCAGATCATGTCTAACGCCGGCACCATGTATGCCATTCCAGAGATGCGGCGAATCAACACCATCCACTTCATTGGCATTGGGGGTGCAGGCATGTGCGGCATCGCCGAGGTATTATTGAATCAGGGATATACCATCACCGGTTCGGATATCAGGCAATCTTCAGCTACAGACAGACTTGCCGCCTTGGGGGCGACGATTTTTATTGGTCACGAAGCGGGCAATGTAGAAGCAGCAGATGTTGTCGTCTTTTCCAGCGCAATCAAATTCAGTAATCCCGAGATAAAGGCCACGGAGAAGCGATCGCTTCCCCTGATTTCCCGGGCAGAAATGCTGGCTGAATTAATGCGCTATCGGCATGCCATCGCGATCGCAGGCACCCACGGGAAAACCACTACAACATCTCTGGTGGCTTCTCTATTAGCAGAGGCCGGCTTCGACCCTACCTTTGTGATCGGCGGCTTGTTGAATAGTGCCGGCACCAACGCCCGACTTGGCGAAAGCCGATACTTAGTGGCAGAAGCGGACGAGAGCGATGCCTCATTTATGCATCTGCAACCGATGGTGGCAGTGGTTACGAATATTGAAGAAGAGCATATGGCCACCTACGGCGGAAACTTCGAAAATCTGAAGAAGCACTTTATCGATTTTCTGCACAACCTTCCCTTCTACGGCCTTGCAGTTTTATGCATCGATGATGCAACGGTGCGGGAAATACTGCCGTCCATCTCCCGACCGAAGCTTACCTATGGATTTTCGAAAGATGCAGACTTCAGGATTGTAAATCTGGTGCAGAATTGCGGAACCACGAATTTCGAGGTGCAATGGGGGGGCGAGGGTGAAACCCTCAAGATTACCCTGAATATGCCGGGCCGACACAATGCGTTGAATGCGACAGCTGCCATCGTTGTCGCCAGAGATGAAGGCATTGACGGCAAGCACATACGCAACGGCATCAAGAATTTTTCCGGCGTCAGTAGACGTTTCGATGTGCAGGGAGAATTTCAAGTAAAAAATGGCAAGGTGATGCTGATCGATGATTATGGGCATCACCCTACCGAGGTGGCAGCGACCCTGAAAGCTCTCAGGGATGGTTGGCCGGATAACCGCCTGGTGATGATCTATCAGCCGCATCGTTACAGTCGAACCAAGGATCTTTATGAAGACTTTGTCGATGTACTGTCTGAAACCGACGTGTTGTTACTGCTGGAAGTATATGGGGCCGGGGAAAAGAAAATAGCCGGAGCGGACTCGCGCAGCCTCTGTCGTAGCATTCGATTGCGGGGCAAAGTAGACCCCGTTTATGTGCAAAAAGACGAGGATGTACATGGTATTTTGACTGATTTGATCAGGCCGGGGGACATCATTTTGACCCAGGGAGCGGGTAGTGTTGGCTTGTTGGCGAAGGAGTTGGCGAAGAAGGGCTTTAGATAACGAGTAATTGATTGATTTAATTGGAAGAATTTTACCAAACTTGGTCAAGAAAAAGAGAAATGAGAACGATAAATAGAGAGGAAATAGTCACTAATTCTGGCCATGTAGTGGTGTTGAAGGGAGGCAACTCCGCGGAACGGGAAATTTCCCTGTGGAGTGGTGACGCGGTATTTCAGGGCTTGCAACGCCTCGGTGTCAGCTCGAGCGTCATCGATGTTGATGAAAACATCATGGCTCGGCTGGTCGAGACTGGTCCCGACCTGGTTTTTATTATGCTGCACGGAAAGGGCGGAGAAGATGGCGTAATTCAGGGCTTTCTGGAAACCATGAACCTCTCCTACAGCGGCAGCAATGTATTGTCCTCGGCCCTGGCCATGGACAAGATCAAGAGCAAGTTGATCTGGCAGAGACTGGGCTTGAATACGGCGGAGTTTTTACAGTTGACCAGCGCCAGTGACTGGCAATCGATACTCGATCAGTTGGGTACGGCGGTGGTTAAACCAGTAAACGGTGGGTCCAGTCTTGGCATTGCAATTGTAAGTGATGCGGATTCCCTAAAAAAGCAATATGAAATTGCAACTCAATACGATCCGGATGTAATGGCGGAACAATATATCGAAGGTAAGGAATTTTCTATCGCGGTGCTTGGCGAACAATTATTGCCTGCGATACAGCTGCATACGTCGCGACAGTTTTTTGATTTCGATGCCAAGTATGTAGATAAAGGCACGAACATTATCTGTCCGCCTGACTTGTCTGAGAACAAGTTGCGGGAATTGAATGAACTGGCACTCAAGGCCTACCAGAGTTTGGATTGTGAGGGTCTTGCCAGAGTTGATGTGATGCAGGATAAACAAGGAAAATTCTTTTTGTTGGAAGTGAATACAGTGCCGGGCATGACCAGTCACAGCTTCGTGCCAATGGCGGCGAACCACGCTGGAATGGATTTTGATGAGTTGTTGCTACAAATTCTGGGATGCGAACTAAGCAAGAAAACCCCAAGTGAAGCAGGCAGCTTGGGGCGCAATTAGGCCAAAGGATAACTCGGGTACGGGTGGCGGTGCCAACATTACGACGAGTGAATAAAAGAAATGATGAGAGCTAAAGCTAGATTCAAAAGTACCGGCAGTGGTGTTCATGCAAACCACAGCCTGTTTCTGGGTGGTAATCGGCCGCTTAAACCCAGGTATTCCCGAAAAAGGATACAGCTGCTGTGGTTCGTACTACTCCTAAGTACGGGTCTGCTATTCCAACAAAATTCCCAGGGCATAACCTCTTATGTTAATCGCCCGGTAGTAAAAATCCGAATTGAAAATCAATGGCAACAGCTTGACGAGGCGGAAGTGAAGTCCTTGCTCGCCCCCTTTATTATTACCGGCTTTTTTACATTTGATGTGGCAGGAGTAAAGCAGGCCCTGGAGCAACATCCCTGGATCGCCATGGCCTCGGTAAAACGTATTTGGCCAGATAGTGTCGCCCTCAACATCACCGAGCAAATCGCGATTGCGAGATGGGGTGACAGGCAATTGTTAAATCAGTATGGAGAGATTTTCGAACCCCATGGAGTCGATCAATATGCCGCACTGCCTTGGCTCACGGGGCCGAATGACTCCCAGTACCAGGTGATGGAACAGTATCAGTTGATGAACCAGATTTTGTTTCCAACGGGACTGCGACTAAACGGCTTGTTTCTTAGCTCTCGTGGCAGCTGGAATTTGACTCTGAATGAGAATATGCACGTTAGTGTGGGTCGAGGAGAAGTAGACGAGAAACTGCAGCGCTTTGTCAGGTTTTATGACGGCCAGGATGTACTGCAGACGGAACGGTTTCGTTCGATCGACTTGAGATATGGCAACGGCATTGCAATAGCTAGTGCAGTGAAGGAATTAACATCGGTGGCAATAAGGTGAATCTGTTGCGATTGGCAAACAACATACTAATTGACGAGGCGTTGCCGCCTGGAGATTACAGGCTATGAATGAAGCAGTCGGCGGAAATATGATAGTCGGTTTGGATATTGGCACCTCGAAGGTGGTTGCTATCGTTGGCGATATCAAACTCGATGGTGGTCTCGATATTATTGGCATCGGCAGTCATCGCTCCCGGGGTCTCAAGAAAGGCACCGTAGTGAATATTGAGTCCACGGTGGAGTCAATTCAGCGGGCTATAGAAGAGGCAGAATTGATGGCTGGCTGTCAGATTCATTCCGTGTTCGCCGGTATTGCGGGCAGCCATATTCGCAGCATGAATTCGCACGGTATCGTCGCCATTCGTGATGGCGAAGTGATGCGGCCAGACATTGAGCGGGTAATAGATGCGGCCCAGGCAGTCGCCATTCCCGCCGATCAGAAAGTTCTCCATATCTTGCCCCAGGAATACATAATCGACTCCCAGGAAGGTGTCAAAGAGCCTCTTGGTATGTCCGGTGTCAGACTGGAAGCGAAAGTACACCTTGTGACCTGTGCAATAAATGCGGTGCAGAACATCGAGAAATGTATTAAACGCTGCGGTCTCGATACTGACGAAATTATTCTCGAGCAGCTGGCATCAAGCTATTCCGTGCTTACTGACGATGAAAAAGAGCTGGGCGTATGTCTTGTCGATATCGGTGGTGGAACTACCGATATAGCGATCTTTACCGAAGGCGCGATACGGCATACGGGTGTCATCCCAATCGCTGGTGATCAGGTTACCAATGATATTGCGATGGCATTGCGCACTCCGACTGAAAATGCCGAAGAGATAAAAATTAAATATGCCTGTGCACTGACTCAGCTGGCGAGTGCAGGCGAAGCTATTAAGGTACCTAGTGTGGGAGACCGGCCACCTCGTGAATTATCACGGCAGGCACTGGCCGAAGTTGTTGAACCGCGTTATGACGAACTGTTTACCCTGGTACAGGCCGAATTACAGCGCAGTGGGTTTGAAAACCTGCTTGCGGCCGGTGTGGTATTAACCGGAGGCACCAGCAAAATGGAGGGTGTTGTCGAACTGGCGGAAGAGATTTTTCATGCGCCGGTAAGGATTGGAACTCCTCATAAAGTCAATGGATTAGCCGACATTGTTAAGAACCCAATTTATTCTACAGGTGTTGGGTTATTGCTATACGGGTTGAAGCAGTATCAGGAGAGAGTTGGTGTCGAAGCGAAGAAAGAACCGCAAATTCACATGGTGGGCAGGGTAAAAAACTGGTTTCAGGAAAAATTTGTGTAGCTTTATCAATCAACTCATTTGTAGAATTTAATATGAAGGGGGCTATATGTTCGAATTAGTCGAAAATTTACAGAAGAACGCAGTAATAAAAGTAATAGGTGTTGGCGGCGGTGGCGGTAATGCCGTTCACCACATGATCAATAATCAAGTAGAAGGCGTGGAGTTTATTTGCGCCAATACCGATGCACAGGCTCTCAGCAATCTGAAAGCGAAAACCATATTGCAGATGGGAAGCAATATCACCAAGGGTCTGGGCGCGGGATCCAATCCCGAGATAGGTCGGCAAGCTGCGCTTGAGGACCGTGATGAAATCGCAGAAATTTTGTCCGGTGCTGATATGGTATTTATAACTGCCGGTATGGGTGGCGGCACCGGTACAGGTGCCGCTCCGATTGTAGCCGAAGTCGCGAAGGAGATGGGAATTCTCACCGTTGCGGTGGTGACCAAACCTTTTCCCTTCGAAGGCAAGAAACGCTCTGCAATCGCCGAACAGGGCATTCAACTCCTGTCCGAGAGTGTTGATTCGTTAATTACAATTCCTAATGAAAAACTCCTGGATGTACTCGGTAAAGATGCATCTCTGTTGGAGGCATTCAAGGCTGCAAATGATGTCTTGTTAGGTGCAGTTAAGGGCATAGCCGATTTGATTATGCATCCGGGTATGATCAATGTTGATTTCGCCGATGTTAAAACGGTGATGTCGGAGATGGGCATGGCGATGATGGGCACCGGCATGGCTAGCGGTGACGAGCGGGCCCGCGAGGCGGCGGAGTCAGCGATTCGTAGCCCATTGCTGGAAGATGTAAATCTCCAGGGTGCAAGGGGAATACTTGTCAACATAACAGCGGGTGAAAACTTATCGCTTGGAGAATTCTCCGAAGTAGGTGATACCATCGAAGAATTTGCCTCTGATGATGCCACCGTTGTTGTTGGTACTGTTATCGATCCTTCTCTGGATGCCGAGATGCGCGTAACCGTGGTTGCGACTGGGCTTGCAGGCTCCCATGAGAGGCCCAAGAAAGTGGTGGATAACACCAATTTGGACGGCACCACAGATTATCGACAACTCGACACCCCGGCCATTATGAGGAAACGACAGGCGGGAGAGAAAGCGCCATTGATGGCGCAAGCCATCAGTGCCGAGGCCGATATGGATTACCTGGATATTCCTGCTTTTCTACGCAGACAGGCAGATTAAGGGATTGTAAGCAGGGGCAACTGGCACCCGGTGGTTAATGGAGAGTGGGGAAAACTACCGGAACCCTGTCAACCGCACAAAATTCTCGAGCTCGCGACTACACCGCAATGATTGGGTTCTGCTCGCATATTTGATACTATGCGACAGTTTTGCTGCGGGGGACGGTTGTCGAGTCGGGATGCAATTGCTGATTGTCCGGTCTGCTGGTGTGTTGAGAGGGTTAAGGCACAAGCATATCGCGAGTTTCCGGACTCCGTGCCGGGTCAAAATAGCTTGATTTTCAGTAGCCCTCTTGGGAACTAAGATGTCGTATCGACATCAGTGTCAACACTGGCTTCGTGTCCCGACCACGTCCAGTGCCGGAACCCAGGCTGGATAAGAAAAGGTCCACATAAACCTATGCTACTGCAAAGAACACTCAAGAATGTCATTCGGGCTACCGGTATTGGCCTGCACACCGGTGAGAAAGTGTATCTCACCCTGCGACCCGCTCCAGTCAACTCGGGCATTATTTTCACCCGCATCGACCTGGATCCGGTGGTGCAGATCGAGGCCCGGACCGCCAACGTTGGAGAGACCAACCTGTCGACCACCCTGGTCAAGGACGGCGTTCGAATTTCTACGGTAGAACATTTGATGTCTGCCATGTCTGGACTGGGTATCGACAATGCTTATGTCGATGTGAGCGCGTCCGAAGTCCCCATAATGGACGGTAGTGCTGGACCCTTCGTGTTTTTGATCCAGTCTGCGGGCATAGAAGAACAGTCGGAATTGAAAAAATTTATTAGAATTAAACGCCCCATCCAACTCAAACAGGGGGACAAGTCGGTGAGCCTGGAGCCATTCGACGGCTTCAAGGTTAGCTACACATTACTCTATGATCATCCCGTTTATAAGAAACACACCACCAGCGCAACTATCGACTTTTCCAGCACCTCCTTCGTCAAAGAAGTAAGTCGTGCCAGGACCTTCGGGTTTATGCATGAATTTGAAGAACTCCGAAATCGCAACCTGGCGCTCGGCGCAAGTATGGATAACGCCATCGCCGTCGGTGATTACAAGGTGCTGAACGAAGATGGTTTGCGTTACGAAGATGAATTCGTGAAGCACAAAATTCTTGATTCTATTGGGGATTTATATCTCCTGGGCAATAGTCTGATTGGCGAGTTCAAGGGACATAAATCTGGACATGCTCTCAATAATGCTTTATTAAGAATGCTCGAAGTTAATGAAGATGCTTGGGAAATTGTCAGTTTCGATACCGAAGCCAATGTACCTATTTCCTACATGCAACCGGTGCTGGCGACCTAGCTGCTCTGCAGGCCCTACGGTCATGCAGAGACATTGAATACTCAATCAGAGGTCCCCTAGGCCTTGATGTTCCTGCATTAGCCCCAATTGCTGTAACAGGCTAACTTAGACAACATGTAATTATGAAAGTCATTCTGGTCGACCAACGTCACGGTCACACTAAAACCATCGTTCTCAAGGGTTGGCTGAAAGGCCTGCTTTCCCTCTGTTTTCTGGGCGCACCAGTTGCGCTCGGTTATTTTGGCTACCAGCTCGCCGTCTCCCAGGAATCCCCTATTGTTAGCGAGGAAGCCGTTCAAAATTGGGATCGGCAAATCAAATTGCAATCCGAACAGCTCGAAAGCATTAAACTGGAGTCAAAGCAACAGTTGGAAGCTTTGACCCTTAGGCTGGCCACGTTGCAGGCTCGACTAGTGCGTCTGGATGCGGTGGGTGAACGCATCACTTCCATAGCTAATTTTGACAATGGTGAATTCGATTTTAGCCAACCGATCGCTATCGGTGGTCCGAGCATCGGGACGTCCGTACCTTACAACTCCGCGAATTTCGGCAACGCGGTTGCTCAATTGGAGAGACAGCTGGAGGATCGCCAGCAGCAGTTGGAGATCCTTGAAAGTCTCATGGTGGACCGCAAGATACGGTCCGATGTATTTTTAGCCGGACGGCCAGTAGCGCGGAGTTGGCTGGTTTCCAGATTTGGTCAACGCCCCGATCCTTTTACCGGCCACCTCACATTTCATACCGGACTGGATTTCAGCACCGGTCGTACCGGTTCAGACATCAATACGGTTGCAGCCGGCGTGGTAACATGGTCGGGTCCGAGGTCTGATTATGGGCTCATGGTTGAGGTTAATCATGGTAATGGATACACCACCCGCTATGCCCATGCCGAAAAACTGCTGGTAGATGTCGGCGATATCGTCAAGAAAGGCCAGAACATTGCCCTGGTGGGCTCCACCGGCAGAACCACGGGGCCCCACGTCCACTTCGAAGTCTACAAAAATGGCAGGGTCGTGGATCCATCTGCCTATATTCATCGTACCGTCAGATAGTTTTCTCTGCAGAAATTTCATAATTCTCAGGTCGTGCATTTATCGATTTATCGATTAATGCGTGATAATTAACAACCATGTCAGATCCAATATCCAGATAAACATCATGAATATACTTAGCAAAATATTTGGTAGCAGCAACTCCAGAAAGCTGAAGAAACTCGAACGTACGGTCGCGATCATTAATAAATTCGAAGAGCCAATCGCGTCTCTGTCTGATGATGAACTCAAACACAAAGCTAATGAATTCAGGCAACGATATGAGTCGGGAGAATCCCTCGATGCCATATTGCCCGAAGCCTTCGCCGTGGTGCGAGAGGCAAGCCAACGGAGCATACAGCTGCGTCCTTTCGATGTGCAGATGATAGGCGGCATTGTGCTGCACGAAGGCAGTATTTCTGAAATGAGAACGGGTGAAGGCAAGACACTGATGGCAACTTTGCCGGCGTACCTGAACGGCCTTACCGGGAGAGGTGTGCATATTGTCACGGTGAATGATTATCTTGCTCACCGAGATGCAAACTGGATGCGCCCTATATACGAATTTCTTGGTTTAAGCGTTGGCATTATCAAGTCCGGGCAAAGTCCCGATGAGAAGAAGGTGGCTTATCAGTGTTCGATTACCTACGGTACCAACAATGAATTTGGATTCGATTACCTGCGTGACAATATGGCATTTCGACTGGAAGACAAAATGCAGGGTGAGCTGAATTTTGCCATCGTCGATGAAGTGGATTCGATTCTGATAGATGAGGCAAGGACGCCCCTGATCATTTCTGGTGCCGCCGAAGATAGCTCCAAACTTTACCTTGCGGTCGACAATTTGATTCCGCGCCTGGAGAAGGGTGCCAAACAAGAAAAGACCAAGATGGAGATGATGGACAAAGATTTTGTGCTGGAAGAATCGGGTCATTTCATCGTCGATGAGAAAAGCCGCCAGGTAGAATTGACGGAAGCAGGTCATGAGTATGTTGAAGACTTGTTGTTTCAAAAGAAATTATTAATGGAGGGGGAATCCCTGTATTTGGCGACAAATTTGTCGCTGCTGCATCATGTACACGTGGCTTTAAAGGCCCATTACCTCTTTCACAGAGACGTTGAATATATTGTACAAAATAAACACATCGTGTTAATCGATGAACATACGGGTCGAACCATGGAGGGCCGACGACTCTCGGAAGGCTTGCATCAGGCGCTCGAAGCGAAAGAAAGGCTGGAGATTCAAAGCGAAAGCCAGACCCTGGCTTCAACCACATTCCAGAATTATTTTCGGCTCTACAATACCTTGTCCGGGATGACCGGTACCGCCGATACAGAAGCCTATGAATTCAGCGAAATTTACGGACTCAATGTTGTTGTTATCCCAACCAATATGCCAATGATAAGGGATGATGCCAACGATCTGATTTATCTGACTATGGAAGAAAAATTTGAAGCCATAGTGAAAGACATTACCGAGCTCAGTGCCAAAGGCGCCCCCATTCTGGTCGGCACCGCTTCGATTGACACTTCGGAAATACTGTCGGAATTTCTGACCAAGAAAAAAATCAAGCATGAAGTATTGAATGCGAAATTTCATGAAAGGGAAGCGCAGATAATTGCCGAGGCCGGTCGGCCCGGTGTAGTGACGATCGCTACGAACATGGCTGGTCGTGGTACAGATATCGTGCTTGGCGGCAAATGGGAAGCTGAAATCGCCGAACTCCAGGCTCCAAGCGAGAGCGAAGTGCAAAAAATAAAGGCCGCCTGGCAGCAGCGGCATGACCAAGTGATAGCCGCGGGTGGCCTGCACATAATCGGTACGGAACGCCATGAATCGCGGCGTATCGACAACCAGCTACGCGGGCGTTCCGGACGTCAGGGCGACCCGGGTTATTCAAGATTTTATTTGTCTATGGAAGATAACTTGCTACGAATATTCGCCACCGACGGTGTGAAGAATTTCATGCGCCGCCTGGGAATGGAGCGGGGTGAAGCGATTGAACACGGTATGGTTACCCGTTCCATCGAAAAAGCCCAGCGCAAGGTAGAAGGACGTAACTTTGATATTCGTAAACAATTGCTCGAATATGACAATGTGGCGAACGATCAACGGACGATAATTTATCGCCAGCGTAACGAATTGTTGGCCAGTGATGATGTATCTGAATTGTTGAGCGATATGCGAGAAGAAGTCGTTGATAAATTGGTAGATGGCTATATGCCACCCCAGAGTGTTCCTGAACAATGGGATGTCGAGGGATTAGAGCGGGCCATTGAATCTGATTTTGGGAGTAAACAGGCGCTGCAATCCTGGCTGGATGAAGATGATCAGCTCTATGAAGATCAGTTAAAGACAAAAATTGCCGAAGTGCTGGCCCGGGAATATGAAGAGAAATGCACCATCGTAGGTGACAAGATGCGCCTGTTCGAGAAGCAGATTACGCTACAGATACTGGATGGTTTATGGAAAGACCATCTTGGCACCATGGATCATCTTCGACAGGGTATATTCCTGCGCAGTTATGGCGGTAAGAATCCACGGCAAGAATACAAGCGCGAAGCATTTGCCCTGTTTCAGGAACTGATGATAAATCTGCAACATGAAGTCACCAAAGTATTGAGTCATGTCAAAATTCGTCAGGATGATGAAGCCGATGCAATCGAGCGCCAGCGCGAACAGGAAAGGGTCAAGGAAAGAGTCAGCTACCAACACCAGGCAGTCTCTGCACTTGCCAAGGCTGGGTCTGCCGAATCTCCGCCGGCAGCCGAGGCCGCACAGCGACCGCAGCCGTTGCGACGGGAAGCGCCAAAGGTAGGTAGAAATGAACCTTGTCCCTGTGGTTCCGGCAAGAAGTACAAGGCCTGCCACGGTCGCCTATAACCGATTGGTCAGGATATGAACGCACGCAAATTTTATGAAGTAACCGGCATACGATTGGCGGCGATCGCGAGCAATATCCGCTACGCGGACCGTCTCGACCTGGTCCTGATTGAAATTGCACGCGGTGCTGCGGTTGCCGGTGTGTATACCCAAAACGCATTCTGTGCGGCGCCGGTATTACTGGCAAAGCAACATTTGCAAACTGCGACTAGCCGCTATTTTCTGATTAACACCGGTAATGCCAATGCGGGAACAGGCGCAGCTGGGCGTGACGATGCCTTCCGATGTTGCCAGGCGCTAGCGGAACTTACCGAAGTGCAAGCCTGCTCGGTGCTACCTTTTTCAACCGGTGTCATCGGTGAACCGCTACCGGTGGACAAAATAGTATTCGGCCTGCCCGAGGCAATCGATAAACTCTCTGCCAGCAACTGGCTGCAAGCGGCGACAGGAATTTTGACCACCGACACACGGCCAAAGCTAGCCTCGACTCGACTCGAGCTCGACGGCAAGTCAGTGACAATCACCGGCATGGCAAAGGGATCCGGTATGATTAAGCCCGACATGGCCACCATGCTGGCTTTTGTTTTCACGGATGCACAGATCCATCAACAACTGCTCGAGCAGAAACTGGCACAGGCGGTTTCTCACTCCTTCAATCGGATAACGGTTGATGGTGATACCTCCACCAACGACAGTTGTATGTTGGCGGCAACCGGTCACAGCCAGATGCAAATCGATGCTGGCAATAAATCCGTGAATGAGAAATTTGACCGGGCGCTGGGACAGATCTTCCAGGAATTGGCAACAGGCTTGATTCGAGATGCCGAAGGGGCGACGAAGTTCATCACCATCAACGTCAGGCAGGGCGCATCTACGGAAGAATGCCTGCAGGTAGCCTATACGGTGGCAGAGTCGCCGCTGGTGAAAACCGCCTTCTTTGCATCCGATCCAAACTGGGGCCGGATTCTCGCCGCCGTCGGCAGGTCGGGGCTGAAAGATTTATCCCTGGATGCCATCGCTATTACGCTTGGGGATCTCGCCCTGATTAGCAACGGTGAGCTGGATCCGAATTATGCCGAGGAAAAGGCCCAGATCGAGATGGATAAACAGGAAATTACAATCGACATCAAGCTTGCCCGCGGGCGTTGTAGCGAGATGGTATGGACTTCCGATCTCTCCCACGACTATGTCAAAATTAATGCCGAATATCGAACTTGAGATCGTTTGACTACTTCCTCCCCCATCCATGTTGCCGTCGGTGTCCTGTATAACGCAGTGGGCGAGGTGTTAATCTCCCGGCGTCACCCGAACAGCCATCAGGGTGGACTGTGGGAATTCCCTGGGGGCAAGGTGGAATGGGGCGAAGACGTACAGCGCGCACTCAAGCGAGAATTCGAAGAAGAGCTTGGAGTCTCGCCTCTGCACTGTTCTCCGTTGAAGAAAATTCTTTATCACTACAGCGATAAATCCGTGCTGCTGGATGTCTGGACCATCTCAGAGTTCATTGGCGTGCCGACAGGTCTCGAAGGGCAGGCGGTAGAATGGCGATCTATTCCGACATTGCTGCAGCGGGATTTTCCCGTTGCCAATGGGCCAATTATCAAGTGCCTGTCACTGCCCCATGAGATCGCCATCACCCCCGATGTAAGCAGCTTCGATCATCTGCAAAGTTTATTGCAGCTGCTAATCGGACGCGGTTTGAAGTTGATTCAGATTCGGCAAACCCAATTGGATAGCGCGGAGTATCTGGACTGGTTTCGGCGTGCCAGGGATGCTTGCGAAGGCACCGGAGTAGACTTGATATTGAATCAGGCCCCGGCTTTACTCGACGGCTGTTCAGCGGCGGGTTTTCATGCCAGCGCCAGTTGCCTGCAGCAGTTGACGCAGCGACCAATTGTGGAGGATGCTCTGTTCAGTGCATCCTGCCACAACCTCGAGGAGTTACGTAAGGCAGAGGCATTGGGAACAGATTTTGTGTCACTGTCGCCGATTTGCCGCACTGAAAAGTACGCCGAGAGCGAGCAACTGGGCTGGGACGAATTTCAGGCCCTGGCGGACAAAGTCAGCCTGCCGGTATACGCGCTGGGGGGAATACAGCGCTCAGACAGGGATAAAGCCAGGTTTTATGGTGGTCATGGCATCACCGGCATCAGAACATTTTTGTAGGTCCAGGGACAAGCGAGAAGGCCTCGAGTCGCGGACAGCACTATGTATTTCCAGGCTAAAAATCAAACATTTCCCCCAACTTGCTGATATAAATAAACTTAACCAACTAAAGATTGGATTTATTCCGCACTACTTGTGATAAAGTATTCCTTCCACAAGCGGATACAGCGTTGTGGATAAGTCATTTCGGTGGCGGGTCTTTTCTGTGATGCAGTTCGCTGAAATATATGCTAACTAGTTGAAAATATGGGTTTTAATAGCATCTGAAGCTCCGAGAAACCATGACTAAAGAGCGGGTATTCATGCCAATCAACCGAGTTTGTAAAAAACCTCTTAAAGTGATCGGCCTCGCTGGGTTTTTAAGCCTCGGTGTTGCCCATGCTGAGTTGGCTGTGCTGGTGGATACTGCTGTGCTGGTCGAGCTAAATCCTCCCGTGGTGGAATCTGGGGAAGGCGAGCCGCCAGAAGCGGGAGCGGCGACAAATGCCAGCTATGTAAGCTCGGGAGGCTGGGCTGTAACCGGTGCCCTGTTTATCGATGCAACAGCGGTGGTATTTGATTTCGCTGCGGTCACTTCGGTTTCCAGCGCCACATTAAGTCTGCCGATAGAGGTGGTATATCCTCAAAACGGCGCCGCCGAGCTGGAAATATTTTTCTATAGCGACAACGGCGTTGTTGAAAACACCGATTATTCCATCGGCTTTGTTTTACCCATAGTCGAAGTCGATGCGGCCGGCTTATCTCAACTCGATATCGACGTCACCGCCGCCGTCAATTCAACCTTGTCCAGCAGTCGGTTTGTAGGATTTAGAATTAGCAGCACCACGGTACCAGCTGCGATCGAAGAAGGTTTATTTCCAGCCTGGACTGGGGTTAAGTTTTTCCAAAATATTTCCCTCAACTATACCTCCGGGGCGTCACCTGAGGTCGCGAACGACACGGTGAACTTCGATGGGTACACACTTGAAGTGCCAAACATTGAGGCTGCAGATTTAGGCTCTGGCACTGCGCAGCTGCGTCTGGTTGATCCAAATCAGCTGATATTTGAATTGACGAATGCTGTAGTTACAGATACCGGATCAATTGTGCCTGCACGCACCGGCATCGAATTGTTCGACTGCAACGCGTTCGCGCCTCCCGATACGATTGGTGCAGGTGCAGGTGTATCCACCTACGCCGTCAACTCCGGCATTTTGGATATTCCCAGTGTTAATTATAAGGGCGAGCAGATAGCAATCCGACTCGAACTTGTGGAGGGTTCCAATCCCTCGCTATTTGAAACCCTGTCTCTGGGGGCTGTACAGGCCGGACCGCCTTTGGCGATCTCGGAGCTGGATGGAGGCCTCATTGTAGAGCCATCTCAGGATTTTGTATCGCTGTGTCATGGATGGGTATTAATCGGTGATGCGATTCGTAATCGGGTGGTAGAGCGGAATATTCTCAGCGGCGAAACCGGAGCAACCTATAGCTTCAATACCGTGCCCGATCAATTTACCCTGGACGATGCAAATGGCATTGTCTATATGACAGTGCATCCAGAATCTGAACGTCTTTATCGCCTCGATCTCAATACCGGGGTTATCAGCTGGCATCCAGTAACCCAGACTTTTAGCAATCCCCTCGATGGATCTCGTACCTATACCTGGGCACTAAGGGACCTGACACTAGGTGAGGATGGTAATGTGTTCGCCCTCATGTTCGATAACATCCGGGCCGATTTGGATAATCCATTCCCATTCGCTGATTCAGGATTGTGGTTAGGATTAATGGATGGCAATGCGAATTTCCTCATTGACAGTTTGCCATTGGAAGAACCTGTCAGAGTTGAATACGACAGCGTACAAGATCGCGTATTTCTGGCTACGGCTTCGAATCTGGCGACTTTCGACTTCGATCCAGCAGTCAACGCGCTGACATTTATAGAGAACACGGACCAGCAAGTCGGCAGTGGTTGCACCGATTTCAGCATCTCACCTGATGGCAGTCGGCTCGCCTATTCCTGTCCCGATGGAAATCGGGTCGGCAATGATGATTTCAGTATCCTGGACATGAACCCTGTCGCTTACTTCGACATAGACGGTGAATGGTTTCTGGGCAGTTCTCCGGTGAGTGCCNTATTTAACAGCAGCGGTACCATCNTGATTGCGACGGATAATGAAAAACTGTATTTCTTCGATGTGGTCACACATTTGATTCTTGAAGAATTCCAGTTGGGATTACTCGAGGGTGAGCAGATCAGGAAAATCAGATTGTCTCGTGATGGAAATTTGCTGATGGTGTTTCTGGAGAATGAGGTGCATGTTCCCAGCAGCAAGTTCTACTGGATGTCTATCCCTTCCATAAGTGGAACGCCCCTGCCTTAGGAATAATCCCCTGGCTACTGCAAGGGTTCCTCTTCGGAATCAGAAAATAGGGGCTCACCTGCCAGCCTATTTTTTCCCGTGGCCCATTCCCCGAAGTCGATCAATTTACAGCGCTCGCTACAGAATGGCCGGTATTGGCTAGCCTCCACCCATGGCACCGGTTTTTTACAGCCAGGGCAATTAACTATTTTGGTTTCAGTTCGATTCACGGGACTCCTCGGCGAGGCGCAGATACTTTTCATGTAATCGATGAATTCGGGCATCGAGTTCATCAAGGCCGGCTTCATTATCCAGAATGTCATCGGCCTTTTGCAAGCGCTCCTGTCTATCGATTTGGGAGGCAATGATCGCACTAATTGTATCGGGATCACCGCGATCCCGTTGCAGCGTCCGGCTCAGTTGGGTTGCCTCACCCACATCCACCACCAGGATTCTATCTGCCAACTGGTGTTGCCCGGTCTCCAGCAGCAATGGTGAAACCAGCAGGCAATAGGGTGAAGAACAACTGGAAATTCGGGACTTCATCAGCGCGGCTATCAGTGGATGTAGCAAATTCTCCAGCCAGTGTTTTTCGAGGACATCTGAAAATACTATTGCTCGAAGTGCCTGCCGATGCAGCGACCCATCGGCCATGATAATGCTGTCGCCGAAATGCTCGGCGATGCAGGCGAGTGCAGCAGACCCGGGTTCGACCACTTCCCGGGCTAGCAGATCGGCGTCTATCAAAACCACGCCCAGTTCGGCAAATACGTCGGCGACGGTGGACTTGCCACTGCCGATGCCACCGGTGAGTCCAATAACGTAGTTGCGATTCATTGCCCTTGAACCCTCTGTTGGCCGGCCGCGTGAACTAGGAGACGAAGGTGGCGACATAGAATGCGTCGATCTGGGGACCCCAGATCAGCATGAGGAATCCTGCGCCAGCGAGAAAAGGACCGAAGGGCATGGGAATTGAACGGTCTCTACCCATTACCGCAATCACGAAAATACCGAATATGGCGCCCACCAGGGAAGAGAGAATGATAATCGGCAACAAGGCCTGCCAGCCCATCCAGGCCCCCAGAGCCGCAAGTAGCTTGAAATCCCCATAGCCCATGCCTTCCTTGCCGGTAGCAAGCTTAAATACCCAATACACGCTCCACAGGGACAGATAACCGGCTATAGCACCGATAACCGCTTCCTGCAGGCTAACCCCGAAGCCCAGGTCCACCGCGTTTACCAATAGCCCCAACCAGAGTAATGGCAGGGTGATATTGTCGGGCAATAGTTGATGATCGAAGTCGATGAGAGTCAGCACCAACAGGCACCAACTACAGAACAGGATCGCCACGGTAAGCCAGGTCGCGCCAAATGTCAGTGCCACCAGTGCAGACAGTAACGCTGTGGAAAATTCTACGGCGGGATAGCGCAGCGGTATTTTTGCCTTGCAGCTCGCGCACTTGCCGCCCAGGAACAGATAGCTAAGCACCGGAACATTCTCCCGGGCCCGGATCTTGTGATTACACCGAGGACAATGTGAGTCAGGTTTGTGCAGATTGAATACAGCAAACTTTGCCGTTGATGCATCGCTATCTGCACCGGGGTTTTCGATTTCCAGATATTTGTAGCATTGTTCCTGCCACTCGCGCTGCAGCATGATCGGCAGGCGATACACCACTACATTCAGAAAACTACCGACCAGTAGTCCGAGCAGCGCAATAATTGAAATCAGGACGTCCTGATTGGTAGAGATAAGGTTGATTATTGCCATTCAGACCTTGCGGGAGCCTCGGGTTATGTCGTCGAATTAACTGGCTCTTGTGCTCTTACATAACCGCGCCGAGTTGAAAGATTGGCAGATACATCGCGATCATCAGACCACCGACGAGAACACCTAACACCGCCATGATCAGAGGTTCCATGAGCGCGGTTAGACCATCGACTGCATTGTCCACTTCGGCTTCGAAGAAGACCGCGCATTTGTCCAGCATCGAATCGAGGGCGCCGGACTCCTCACCGATGGCAACCATTTGCACAATCATGGCAGGAAACAGCGTGGTGTTCTTGATGGCAAAATTCAGTTGTTGTCCGGTAGTCACCTCATCCTTGATCCGCCTGGTGGCCGTCGAATAGACGATGTTGCCGGTGGCACCAGCTACCGATTCCAATGCCTCCACTAAGGGCACGCCCGCCGAGAATGTAGTCGAGAGCGTCCTGGTAAACCTGGCATAACAGGAGGCGTTCAGGATTGGGCCGACAATCGGCAGTTTTAACGCCAATCTGTCTACGGAGTTGGCAAATTTTTTCGATCTTATTTTGGCCTCCTTAAAGGCATATACCAATGCCACGATGGCTATGATTGCCTTCCACCAGTGGGCGATGGCAATATCGGAAAATTTGAGTATCAGCAGGGTAAATGCTGGAAGTTCTGCACCAAAACTGGAGAAGGTCACGGCAAATTGCGGTACCACCTTGACCAGAAGGATACCTGTTACCACCAGTGCCACTAAAACTACACCGATGGGGTAATTCATCGCTTTCTTGATCTTGGCCTTGAGCGCTTCGGACTTTTCTTTATACATGGCGAGCCGATCCAGCATCGTTTCCAATGCACCGGACTGCTCACCGGCTGCAATAAGGTTGCAGAACAATTCATCGAAATAGCGAGGATGTTTGCGAATACAGTCGGCGAAGTTATTACCTGCTGCTATGTCGTTCTTAATTTCCGCAACCAGTACCCGCATAGACGGATTTTCCAGGCTTTCGCCGACGATCTCAAATGACTGCACCAGGGGGATGCCCGACTTCATCATCGTGGCCAATTGCCGGGTAAACACGGCGATGTCCATGGGCTTGATTTTTTGTTTCCTCGGCCCGAACAAAGCCTTGGATTTACGCTTGACCTTGGTAGGATTGATACCCTGTTTTCTGAGTTGGGCTTTAACCAGCGCCTGGCTGCTGCCGTGTATCTCACCCTTGGTCTTATTTCCGGTTTTATCCGTGCCCTGCCAAAGGTAAAGATTCTGTATTGCTTCAGTTGCCATAACGCACCCCAGCGAATGTATTTGTTAAAGCCTCCGATGCTGAAAATTATACCACGCCACCTCTTCCAATGTATTAATAGAGACGGCCTTAAGTCAGTCTGTTTGCTTCCTCCAGACTGATCAAGCCAGTGGCAACCTTCAGTAGTGCAGACTGCCTGAGACTGCGTATTCCCTCACTATTCAACTGCTCGGTCAGCTGCAGGGAATTAGCACCGGCCATGATAAGCGAAGACAGCTCAGCCGATACAGGAACCAGTTCATAGATTCCGACCCTGCCTTTGTAGCCATGATTGCAGCGTTCACATCCCCGGGCCCTGAATAAACGCAGATTTTGTCGATGAATTGGGGTAAAACCCTCCTCTATGAGTAGTTTTTCGGGAATTTCCACACTTTCTTTACAATGATTACAGAGACATCGCGCCAGGCGCTGAGCGATGATCAGATGTAAAGAAGTGGCAAGGTTGTATGCTGGAATTCCCATATTGTTTAATCGAGTCAGGGCCTCGACAGCGTTGTTGGTGTGAAGGGTCGTCAACACCAGGTGGCCGGTTTGTGCCGCCTTGATTGCGATTTCTGCAGTCTCCAGATCGCGGATTTCACCCACCATAATGACATCCGGATCCTGTCTCAAAAAAGCCCGCAGAGCAGCAGCAAACCCAAGTCCAAGCTTCTCATTCACCGCGACCTGATTGATGCCCTCTAAATTTATTTCCACCGGATCTTCCACGGTAGAGATATTGCGGGTTGGGGAATTTAAAATATCCAGGCCGGTGTACAGGGAAATGGATTTGCCGCTGCCCGTGGGCCCTGTCACCAGGATCAGCCCCTGTGTCAGATTCAGTGCTTGCAGATACTGTTGTTTCTGGTCTGTCTCGAAGCCCAGTGCGTCGATGCCTATGCGTGCGTTGCGAGAGTCCAACAGTCTTAGCACAATTTTTTCACCCCACAGCGTTGGCAGAATGTTGAGACGAAATTCAGTGCTATGGTTTTCCAGGAATCTTACTTTGAACCGACCATTTTGTGGCACCCGCTTCTCGGAGATATCCAGCAGGGATAGGATCTTGAGTCTGGAGGCTATGCGGTTCGCCAGGTGGATTGGAGGGTGCGCAATCTCCTGCAAGATGCCATCAATCCGAAAGCGGACTCGGTAAATCTTCTCATAGGGTTCAATATGAATGTCCGATGCGCCGGCCTTGACAGCGTCCAGTAGTATCTTGTTTACGAACCGGACTATGGGGGCTTCGTCCGCGGCAGAAAGACGCTCGTCCAGGGTATCGCCCTTCACTTCTTCAATTCTTAATTCATTAATGCCGGTGGCAGCCAGTTCCTTGCCCAGACTGTGGATGTTCTCCTGCCGCTCGATGAATTCGAGTATGGTGGCTGACAATTCGTCCGCAGCAGCTATTACTAATTCAATGCTCAGCCCGGTATGGAATTTTATCTCGTCCACAGCCCTTAGATTAGACGGATCGGAGACAGCCACGTACAGGTGCTTGCCACGTCGGAAGAGTGGTAGCAGCTGATGTTGTTTGATGAGCCTTAAATCCACCAGATTGTCCGGGCAATACTGCAGGTCGAAGGCAGAAAGCTGGAGCAGGGGTGAGCCAAATTCAGATGCGGCAGCTGCCGCAATGGTACTGTCAGGCAGGAGTTTCTGATCTAGTAGGTGAGTAACAAAAGGAATATTGTCCCTGGCCGCCAGCTTGATTGCGGCTTGCGCCTGAGGTGCTGCGAGCAAATTGTCCGCCACCAGTCGCCGGGCTATGCCGCTCATATTTACTGACATGGTATCGGTCCGCTGTGGCCGAGGAGTTAAGCCTGGGCGCTGTCATTGATTATAGATTACCATTGGCAGAAGGCTCTGAATCACTGCAATTTAGCACGCGATGCAAGCAAGGGAATGAACCGATGGAAGGCCAGCGCCATCCATTTTGGAATTAGTCAGACGGGTTTTTTAATACTATTGGCGATCAT
>PCCP01000011.1 GCA_002731775.1 Gammaproteobacteria bacterium | reverse complement strand
GAGCCCTCAGCGAACAAAGAGCCTTCAGCCCATAAAGAGCCCTCAGCGGACAAAGAGCCCTCAGCCCATAGAGAGCCCTCAGCCCATAGAGAGCCTTCAGCCCATAAAGAGCCGTCAGCTCATAGAGAGCCCTCAACACACAAAGAACAAAAAAAGCCGTTGGCTAACAACTTCGAAGCGTTGATAACCCCCGTCTCTATTACATCAGCTGGTCGTATCTTTATGAGTAATACTGCAGCCTGCGCAGCAGGAATAGAAACCGGCAGCATTGCCAGCAGTGCGCACGCTATTTGCAGCAACCTAAAATGTATTAGCCGAAATGAAGAAAAAGAAACCCGGGCATTACTACAACTCGCCCACTGGGCTTATCAATTCACCCCCAATGTCGCTGTAAGGGAACCTCACTGCCTGCTGCTTGATATCACTGGCTGCCTTACCCTGTTTACCGGGCTTGCCAACCTGAAGAAGCAGATCACTGAAAATTTAATCCCGCTTGGGTACAGTGCAGCAATAGGTGTTAATGTGACACCGCTAGCTGCGTTAATGAGTGCGGAAGCGGGCATTAAAGACAATATCGAGGAAAGCCCGGCAGAGATCCTTGGTCAGGTCAGCATTCATTACTTACGCATTGAGCTAAAAATTATCAGCCAGTTACAACGAATGGGCATACAAACCCTAGCAGATCTCTTCAAATTACCCCCATCCGGGTTAAGCCGGCGCTTTGGCAGCGACTTAGACCAGTGCTTATCAAAACTGAAGGGGCTGATACCGGATCCCCAGAAATTTGTCCCTCAAAAAGTTTCATTCCAGTCCGAATTAAATTTCATGACCGATATCAGCAATCTGCAATCACTACTCTTTCCAATGAAACGACTCATCGGCGAATTCTGTGGATTTACCCGAAACCGACAGTTATACGCCCATAGTTTTACGATAGAGCTCACCCACCGAAGCCATCCTGCAAAGAAAATCACGATAGATCTGGCAAAACCGGATAACGACCAGGATATGTTCCTGGCATTGACCCAATTACAACTGGATAGAATCCATGACATGCCAGAAGTCGACAGCCTGGCACTGAAATCAACTCAATTCTGCCCTGCTAAAACCAGGACAGCTCCGCTGTTTCCGGAAGACCCTGGTTCTACCTTTGGAGTCATGGAGCAGGATAAAAATTCAGCTTATCTACTCAACATGCTGACAGCCCGATTAGGGCACGATACCTGTTTCTGTCTGGCCATAGGCAATGATCACAGGCCGGAAAAAACCTGGCAGGCTACCCAGGTAAAAAAGATTCGCAGCAAGACCATAACCCAGGACCCTGTTAGAGCAACCAGGCCCCTGTTCCTGCTTGACCAACCTAAAAGATTATACGCTCACACCGATAGGTCATCACTGAACAGCTTAGGACTAATACAAGGTCCGGAGAGAATCTGTTTTGGCTGGTGGGACGAAAATGGCTTCAGCAGAGATTACTATATCTGTCAGCACAGCAATGGGGCTATTTACTGGATTTACTACCAGGATTATGAATCCGAATGGTATCTGCATGGATTATTTTCGTAACCCTGCTGGCAATTAACCGCAGATCATGGAAAATAATTATCATCATTACCAGGGACCTTCACAATGTCAGACTTATATGCAATCGAAGTAGAAACAATCACAGGTGAAACAATTTCTTTAGCAGAATTTAAAGATCAGGCCCTACTGATCGTAAATCTGGCCAGCCAGTGAGGTATGACTCCACAGTACGCAGGTCTGCGTACACTGCATGAAGAAAATGATGACCTCCAGGTACTGGGTTTTCCCTGTAATCAATTCGGCGCTCAAGAACCTGGCAGCAATGCAGAAATTCTTGATTTTGCCAGGTCAAAATACAATGTAACCTTTCCGATGTTTTCGAAAACCGATGTGAATGGTGATAATGAGAGCCCTCTATTTAGTTTACTCAAACGAGAACAACCAGGTGATATCGGCTGGAATTTTACTAAATTCCTGGTCAATCGAGACGGTAAGGTTGTTGCCCGTTTCGACCCTCGCACGTCACCAGAAGAGATTGCCGGAAAATTGTCGGAGATGCTTTAGACCAAGCGCGTTTCTGAGCGATTAGAAAGACCACATAGACACACCATTGTAGGAGATCAGGATGACCCTGTGCCTGTCTACGCAGAAAACTAATGACTGAATCAACCTGGGCACAACAGCGCGAATTATTCGACGACATGATCACCCTATATGGTCGTAAAACGACCCTTGAAATACTCAAGAACACCAACTTGAAGGTATTTCGCCTGCACCTTGCAACCAGCAACAAGCCAGCCCCGATAATCTCGGAAATGAAGCAACTAGCAACCTCGCGAAACATTGAAATACGTATTCACAATAAAAAGAACTTGTCACATATATCCAGAAATGCCCGACAGGATCAGGGTGTCGCAATTGACCTCATCGCACCACACTATCGCAAACTGGAACACTTAATTAGGTCTGATCTTAAACCGGGAGCCGAGTTCATACTGGTCGATCGAATCACCAATCCCCAAAATCTCGGCATGATTATAAGAAGCATTGCAGCCTCACCCATGGCTGGTCTGATCCTGCCTACCCAGGGCTGCGCAACAATCGACCCCCTGGTCTATAAAGCCAGTGCCGGATGTCTGCTGAAAACCGACATCTATCGGTGCAAAACAAGCTTAGATGGTGCCCTGGCGCTACAAGAGAAAGGCTATCAATTGATAGGGCTAAGTGCAGATGGCCGGCTTCGATTAAATGAACTTGACAATGAAACACCAAAAATCATGATGCTGGGAAATGAAACTGAAGGTCTTTCAGCAGAATTGCAGGCCGCCTGTGACCAATTACTGGGTATACCCATGGCTAATGCAGTGGATTCTCTCAATGTAGCGGTAACTGCTGGCATTATATCCTTCCACCGTATCCGCTAACGTAGCTTTACACGCTATTTCACTGGAATCTGCTGCCAATTTCTATTATTGTTGCGGCATCATTGATTCATCCCCAACTATGAAAGCTACTTTATTCACAATTATTGTCTTATTGTCTGTGCTGGGCCTGTCAGGCTGCGGCAGTGATCCGGGCTTCGATAAGCATGCAGCCTCTCCGTCGGGCCTAGTTCGAGTCATTCATGCCGTTCCTGATGCACCACTACTAGTCGCCGAATTCGGCAAACAATCCCTCGGTCAGATCAACTATGGTGAATCTGGTGCAATCACCAGAGTCATACCGGACCTATCCAGAGAGACAACCATCAGTTTTGTCGAACAAAACAAGTTAACCGCATTAACCACTGTTGACGTGATGGTCCCTCAGAACCAGTTGATTACACTGATCATAGCCGGGACCATGGCCGAGCCTCAGATTATCCAGATTAATGAACATGCCGATGATAGTGCCGAAAGCGAAACTAATGCTGGGTTTTCTTTTGTTCATGCTGCCGCTAAAGGACCCGAAGAAATTCAACTGACGCTGACTGATGATCTTGCCGATTCGGATACTGTCGTCAATGTATCCAAGTACACCAGTTCACCCTATGTTTCAGTGGTTACACGAAAGACCTTGATAATCATCTTCGCGTTCAGTGAAGCAGTGAGCGGCTTTGCAGACGACGACATTATCGTGTCGAGCGGTACGCTGAGCAATATCAGCCCTGGCGAGATTGGCACGAGCTACACGGCGACGTTCACGCCAAACGACGAATACGATGGGAATATCAGTATTTCGGTTGCCAATGACGCCTATACAGACAGTGATGGTAATCCCGGCCTGGGCGATACTATAACAATCCAGGCAAGCACGGCTACACCGAGAATGGCCATTACATCGACTCCTGCGGACTTCGCAGCTGGCGAGACGGCGACAATCACCTTCACATTCAGTGAAACGACCTTGGGCTTTACCGATAGTGACATCACGGTGTCCGGCGGCACCCTGGATGCGATTAACTCTAGTGATGAAGGCCTGACCTACACGGCGATATTCACACCAGCGCCGGAACACGATGGCAATTTCGGCATCGCAGTTGCCAATGACGCCTACACCGACAGTGATGACAACTATGGCACGGGCGATGTATGGGCAATCCAGGCGACTACAGACACCCCCACACTCGCCATCGTCACAAATACTGACAATCCGTATAGTTTGAGCGCCATGAACACTTCAGGAATGAGTACTATCTGGCAATCTGGCACTTTCCAGGCAACCGCTGCGACCCGGTCTTTGATAGTTGTACTGGATCATCACGGTCCTGACCCCGGAAAAACAAGAGCATTGCTGGTTAATGGTTCTGGTGCCTATACCTTCCCTGAAGAAAACCTGCAAGCCGCCCTCAGGCTGGTCAATCTAATCCCTGACCAAACTGCGGTGGACATCTACTCAAACGACGAGTTGATAAGCGAAGACTTGTTGTTCACTGATCAGGTACCTTACATGCCATTAAACTCTGGCAATTACCTGATCAAAGTAACCACTGCAAACGATCCGGAAAATATCCTGCTGGAAGAGACAACCTTCGTCTACAGTGGCGAGTAGCATTCTCTTTATGTAAGCGGGCTTGCTGATGCAATCAGTCCTTTACTGGTGATAGATAATAACCGAACCATTAAAAACCTGGCCCAACTGAACATAATCCAAAATGCGCCTTCATCTGCCTTGCTTGATCTCTATCTCGTGAAGCAGGGTGAATCAATTGCTGATGTGAATCCCAATGGCAACGACATCAACCCACTTACCATCGCCGGGTTCACCGTCGAAGCTGACTCCTACGATGTCGTCGTAACCGGCCCTTCTGATAAAACGATACTGGCTGGCCCGGAAACAGTGCAGATGGATGCCGGTCACCTTTATCGCATACTTATCCGGGATCCCCAGGGCGGCGGTAGCCCACCGGTGATAGTGATAACCGAGGAAGGCACACAATAATCAGCACCTGCACAACCTTACCGCCCCGGAACGAACGCTTCAAGGATGGCTAGGATGATGAAAGACTGGCTAGGGGTGTAGCAGCACTTTATAAACCGTTGGATCATCGACAAGCTGGAAGGCTTGCTCACAGGCATCGAAACCGAGGCTGGTTATCCTGGGCAACTCAAAATATCCGCCACTAAGCCAGTCAATGGCCCGTTGCATGGGACCACAGCGTGACCCGAGCAGACGAATCTCGTTTACCATGATCGCCCCCAGGTCAAATTGGCTCAGTTCGGGAAACGTACTCTTCAGCACCAGGGTGCCTCTGGGCTCAAGGCTCGCCAGAGCAGCAGCAAAGCCCGCCGGACTCCCTGTACAATCTACTGCCAGCGAATAGTGCCTCTCGCCGGTATCAGCCTTGACACTAATGCTGCTATCTTGGATGTGTTGTAACCGCTCTTGATTTCTCATCAGCAAAGTAACTTCACTGCCTGCCGATGACAGCACATGAGCGACCAGCATTCCCAACCGACCCGCACCGACAACCAGAACACGTTCTGGAATTTGATCTGCCAGCTGTTCCAGTATTTCAAACGCAGCCGCTGTCGGCTCAGTCAGCACAGCCAGAGAATCCGGCAAGCTATCAGGAATCGTCAACAGGTTGTTTTCGGGAACTGCCAAAAACTCAGCAAAAGCACCAGGTCGGTTTTTGATTCCAATTACTTTCCTATCCAGGCAATGCCTGTGCAGGTCCTGCCGACAGTGCAGACAGTTACCGCAGCCTATATTAATGTCGGCAACAACTCGCTGACCCCGGCGCGGCCCTGTGCTGATCTCGCCTACAAATTCATGACCTGGAATACCCTTGAACCGGTAATAACCCTGCTGAAGCTCAATATCGGTTCCACAAATGCCCGCATATCTCACCTTTACCAGTAGTTCATCAGTACCGAGCACGGGCATAGGCAAGCTATCCTGGTAGCTCATGGTTCCTTTTTCTAGCCAGATTCCCCTCATAGATGACAGTTCCCGATATCCACTGATCAACTCATCGACAGCATAATCCAGGCCAAATTAACCGGAAACAGGCAGCATTGAGTTTTCATTAACCTCTGGTTCGTTTATTCTCGATCCTTTAATAAAGCGAGTTTACCTAAATGGATACCTTAATTGCACCGCCACACTGGACTGTAAAACGATTATCCGGCTCACTGGGTGCAGAAGTGAGTGGATTTGAGCTGGCAGCGCTTTCTCAGCAGGAAATCGCGACCATCAAAGAACTGCTGATGCAGCACCAGGTGCTCTTTTTTCCCGGACAAAGCCCTACTGTTGAAGAACACGTTGCATTTGGCGAAAACTTCGGCCCCCTGGAAGGGCACCCGAACCTCAAGAGCGAGACCGGCACCCACCCTAAAATATTCAAATTAGAGGCCAGCAAAGGGGGTATTGCAGATGAGTGGCACACCGATATAACGTTTCAGGACCGACCTGCCCTGATGTCCATTCTGCACATGGTCACTTGTCCTGATATTGGCGGCGACACCATGTGGGCCAATCTTTATCAAGCCTACAATGAACTGTCCGAGCCCATGAGAGAGCTTTGCCTGGGGCTGACTGCTTTACACGATGCACATCCTCACAACCATCCAGAGCAAATGGCGAAACACCCCGTTGTCAGATTACATCCTGAAACAGGACTTCCAGCGCTTTACGTGAATGAGCATTTCACACGACGGATTGTTGAGTTGAATGCATCTGAAAGTGAGGTATTGCTGCGCTATCTGACGAATTGGGTTACCAGCCCAAAATTCACGGTACGCTATCAATGGACAGCAGGAACCGTATGTATCTGGGATAACCGATGTACGCAGCATTTTGTTATAAACGACTTCCAGGGAGAAAGGGTCATTCAAAGAGTCACAGTAATGGGAGATCAGGTCAAAGCCGCCCGGCCATCACCCTGGCAGCCTTATCTTCGTAACGGCCCACTTTCAGCAACCAGCCGTCACGATAGGCAACTTTTTAGTTATTTGAGCGAGAGCAACTGATTCAATCAGATAACTTTCTGGCAAAACGAATTGAACTGGAGCCTGATTCGAGAACCTTAAACCCTACCCCGCCGTAAAAACCAATGGCATTAAGATTGCGGCGACTAACATCCAGGTGCACGCCATTAATCCCCATTTCCTTTAATCGATTACAGAACACATCGATGAGTACCTTACCCCAGCCCCGTTTCTGCCCTATGGGCAGGAGATCGATGTGCAAATGGGCCGAATAATCCTCTATTCCCTGGGGCACCTGGTAGCCCTGGTGCATTAACCCAATCATCTGCTGAGTCCAGGTGTCATTTCCACCAGCGCCGGGGTAATTCTGCCTTAAAGGGCCCCACCAATTTGTATCTGCCCATTCCGCAAAAGCGTTGGAATCGCTGGTTCCCATAATATAACCCACCGGGACAGCTTCCCTGACCAGAATCCAGCACAGGTCAGGTTCGAAATGAACATAAGGCGCCGCATAAAAATGGCCGAGGATTCGCTCATCCACCAATCCGGTCGCATCCTGCCCGGCATCACCTGTTTGTAAACAGATGCTGTAGAGATACGAAAGATCCTCTGGTTTATACTGCCGTAGAGCAAAACCTTTATTATCTTCAAGGTTTCTAATTCTTAGAACCTCACTTATGATTGTCCCTTCATATTAACCCATGAGAGAAAAATAGCAGTGGCTTCACCATTAGATAATATCACCGTAATTGAAATAGATAACTGGATGGCAGCGCCAAGCGCCGGTGCCATTCTTGCAGATATGGGGGCGCGGGTGATTAAAATTGAACCCCCCGCCGGAGACCCTATGAGAGACATGGGTAGAACACCCAAGGTCGACGCACCAGTACGTGAATTTGATCTGCAATTTGATGTGGATAATCGCGGCAAAGAGTCCCTGGTAGTAGATTTAACCCAGAAGGGCGGTATAGAAATAGTCCACCGGCTCTGTCAGCAGGCGGATATCTTCATGTGTAATTTATTGCTGGAGCGGCAGCAAAGATACCGACTGGATCCTGCCTCCTTATTCGACATCAACAAAAAACTGGTACATGCAACCTTAACGGGGTATGGCACAACCGGCCCGGATGCCTGGCGTCCAGGATACGATGTCACTGCTTTTTTTGGTCGGTCAGGATTATACGATGCGATGAGAGAAGGCGATGATGGCTGCGTCCCTCAGGCCAGGCCAGCCCAGGGTGACCATACCACCGGTCTTGCTCTGGTTGCCGGTATTCTGGCCGCACTCCGACAAGCTGAATCCTCAGGAGAAGGACAGACCATTGAAACCTCACTCTATGAAACAGCTGTGTGGACCCAGGCCAGCGATTATGCCACGACAGCAAATGACCTTGCCCCGGTGAGAAGACGCGCCAGGCATAACCTGTTGACGCCTACAGCAAACCGCTACCCCTGCGGCGATGGAAAATGGATTGTATTTAATATGCCGGGGCCGGAACAATGGCCCGCCTTCTGTGAGGCATTGGGTCTGGGCCATTGGTTAAAAGTGGACAAATATGCCACTGGCAAAGGTCGCTATGACCATATGCCAGAACTGACCGACGGCGTGGACCAGGCCTTGTCTGAAAGGAGCAGAGATGAATGGGCCCCCATTTTCGATGCCGCAGGATTAATCTGGGGACCGGTACTGGGGTTGCACGAGGTGCCTGCTGATCCCCAGGCAGAGGCGATCAATCTGTTTCCACGGATAAGCAATGAAGAAATTGGTGAATATAAAACCGTAGGCATCCCTATCCGCTTTGGCCAGGCAGAAGTCGGTCCCAGACACAGTGCGCCGAAACTGGGCCAGGACAGTAATGCCATACTCCAAGAACTGGGCCTGGATCAAGACACCATCAATACGCTCATCGATCAAGGCGTGGTGACTCGATCATGAAAAAACAGCCCATTAGACCTGCAGCAACCGTCATTCTGGTCCGTCNTGCCTTACCCCAGTATGAAATCCTCATGCTCAAAAGAACAACNAGCGCCGCCTTCGCCNGCGGTATGTATGTTTTCCCAGGCGGACGGGTCGATGAATCGGACTACCNTACTAACTATGANAAACACATGGTGCCACTGACCACTGATCAGATCTATCAGAAAGANGCTCTGGGTGATGACTGGCTGGGCTGCTGGGTCGCAGCCATACGTGAAACCTTCGAAGAATCTGGTTTACTACTCGCCTACGATGAGCAGGGTCAGGAAATAAACAACCAGCATCAGCGAGTATCGGATTACCGACAACAGTTGCGAGACAACGACCTTCAAATTGATACGATCTGTGCTCAAGAGGGCTGGCTTTTAGCGACCGACCAGATTCATTTTTATAACCGCTGGGTAACGCCACCTGGCAGGCCACGACGTTTTGATACCCGATTCTTCATCGGTGCCGCGCCTGCCCGGCAACAGGAGCTTCACGATGGTGAAGAAACCACCGACAGTATTTGGATATCTCCCACTGAAGCACTTGTTCAAAATAAACAGGGTGATTTTGCCATGATGGCGGTGACCGTAAAGCAGCTTCAGGATCTGAATCAGTACCGGGACTCTGCCAGTCTGTTACGCATGGCTAAATCCAGTCGAGACTTCCCCCATCACCGACCCGACGGCTCTGCCAGGTAGGTTACCTGCTCGGTGCAGATGGGCACGCTGATCTTTAGTTCCAAGAGCAGACCAACGAAAGTGAGCAAGGATAAAAAAATGGATACCAACACAACCCGATTTGAAGTGCATGACAAGGTAGCCTGGATCACCCTGAACAGACCTGAAGCCATGAACTCCCTCAACCCTGAGCTGCGCTGGCAATTATCCGAGCACCTCGACGAGGTCGAGCGCAATGACGATATCTGGCTGGCCATTATCACCGGGGCGGGCAGTAGATCCTTCTGTGCCGGTGCCGATCTAAAACATCGAGCCGTCGAAAGCCAAGCCAGTGACCAGCAGAAACGGCTGTGGCGAGAACAGGCCGGGCAAACAAAACACATTGCAGAACGATGGCATTTCTGCAAACCACTTATTGCCATGGTTAATGGCTTTGCACTTGGCGGAGGATTAGAGATCGCGCTGGCCTGCGATATTATCATCGCCGCTGATCATGCCGAATTTGGTCTACCCGAACCCAGGCGAGGCCTGATTGCTGGCGCGGCAGGGGTTCACAGATTACCGCGGCAGATTGGCCTTAAACCGGCTATGGGCTTTCTGCTCACCGGCAGACATATGACAGCGATGCGGGCCTATGAGCTGGGATTAATCAACGAGGTGGTTGAGGCCAGTGCGTTAAAATCAACCGTAGACAGTTATGTCCAGGATATCCTGCGCTGTGCACCACTGGCCATTCGAGCGACCAAAGCCTGTGCCATGCAAGGCCTGGATTATCCTCTGGCAGTAGCTCATGAGCGGGAATATCCTGAAGAAACCTTGCGCAGGCACAGCAAAGATGCGCAGGAGGGCCCACTTGCTTTTGCTGAGAAACGACAACCTAAATGGCAGGGTAAATAATTGCCGAGTACTAATTTTCGAACTCAGTGATCATCGTTCTGGCCATCAAAACCATGACTATGACCATGTGCCAATTCCGAGGAGGTCGCCGCCCTGATTTTTTCAATGGTCACAGTGAAGGTCAAATGTTTATCTGCATAGGGATGATTGCTATCAATATCAACATTAAATTTCCCAGCCTTAATAACAACCGCATCCCTTGCACCAGATTCAGTATTCAACCTCACCAGTGTACCCGGTGGCATTTTTCTGGGTGGCTTAATCAGGTATTTCTTAGGCACCCGTCGAACGGCTTTGGGGTCTCTCAATCCATAGGCCCGCTCTGGTGGAAGAATCACCTCTATCAGTGCACCTTCCTGCAGGCCAGATAGCGCCGCCTCCAGTTCTGGAAGAATATTTCTGTGGCCATGCAGGTAAACCATGGGCGAGGCTTCACTAGAACGTTCCAGTTCATTACCTTCCTGGTCAGTCAGCACGTATTGCATGGCGACTACCGTTGCTTTTTCTATTTTCATATTAGTGTCAACTCATATCTGTTGTACTTCACATCGATGTATTCCCAGCAATGCCAGTGGTTTATCTTAAATGAGTAGCCGATACACTGTTGTCTGGTTTACATTATCGAGCCAGTGCAACAACCTTCGGGTATGCTGCTTGCCGCAGACTCTGAGCGCTGGACCCTGCAGTTGAATAAGCCGAGCTCATTTTCTGGTAGTGCTCGCGGCCAACTTTAATTTCAACTGCTCGAAGCCAGATAACGGTCGAGTTGGTTTGCAAATCGCTGCCGATCCTTCGCCGAAAAAACCGCGGGACCGCCACTGTGAACACCACTGGCGCGCAGCGTATCCATAAAATCCCGCATGGTCAAACGAGCCTTGATGTTCTCCACTGAAAAAGGCTCTCCCCGAGGCGTGATAACCTGGCCATTTTTTTCTATTACCTCAGCTGCAAGAGGAATATCAGCGGTGACCACAAGATCACCCGCACAGACTAGTTCGACGATCTTGTTATCCGCTAAATCAAAGCCATTGCTCACCTGTAGAAAATTCACGTTACTAGCAGGTGGGATCCGCATAGCGTGGTTTGCCACCAGCGTTACCTGAACGCCAGTGCGCACAGCTGCACGGAATAGCATCTCTTTTACTGGCACCGGACAGGCATCTGCGTCCACCCAGATCTGCGGGCTACTTTTATTCACCTTAACGCGGTTCTGGCTCACCGAGTTTCAATAACTGTTTACCCAGGTTTTGACCTGAAAATAACCGCTGCAGCGTGGCTGGAATATTTTCAAAACCCGTCTGTATATCTTCAGCATGAACAATCTTACCTTCCTGCAGCCATTGCCCCATATCTTCGATAAATTCAGCCATCCGCTGCAGATAGTCAATTACGATAAATCCTTCCATTCGTGACCGGGTAATTACCAGGTTCATGAGGTTATTGGGTCCCGGGCTAGGTTCAAGCGCATTGTATCCTGAGATCCCACCACACAAAACCACTCGAGCATTCATAGCCAGCTGCCCTAAAGCTGTTTCAAGAATAGAACCACCAACATTATCAAAATAGATATTTAACCGTTCCGGGCACAGTTCCTGCACACGCTGTTCGACATCTTCATGCTTGTAGTCAATGGCCGCATCAAAACCTGCTGATTCCAGTAACCATCGACATTTGTCCGGCCCACCGGCTATACCAACGACCTTACAGCCTTTAATCTTTGCTATCTGACCGGCAATAGAGCCTGTGGCGCCTGCGGCACCAGAGACTAATACGGTATCGCCTGGTTTAGGCTCGGCGATATCTAACAAGCCGAAGTAAGCCGTTAACCCTGTTGTGCCCAGGACTCCCAGCGCCATTTCTGGGGTCACGCCCTGAGGTAGCTGATTCAGTGCCGCACCCTGAGTTACGAAGTAATCCTGCCAGCCACCTAAACCCTGCACCAGGTCACCTATTCGAAAAGCATCACTGTTTGAGTCAACCACCTGACCTACTGAACCGGCCCGCATAACCTCCCCGAGGGCGACCGGGGGCATATAACTTTCCATATCATTCACCCAGCCTCTTTGAGTCGGATCAAAAGACAAGCACAGCGTCTTCATCAGAACCTCGCCAGGGCCTAGTTCGGGCACCTCAGTCTCAACGCATTCAAAATGTTCCTGACTGATCATGCCCTCAGGGCGTTTACGTAACAACCATTGTCTGTTCTTGGTCACTTCATTCTCCAACTCTTTTCACTCATTTTCGATTCGAATCCCCATGCTGCAGCCAACAGGGCGGCTCAACCATGATTGCGGATTCCTGCCATTCCTATAAATGATTCAATGCGGTGCCGTGTTGTTACTAAAGTAACGCTGGTGGAAGTGTTTCCTGCACACCGAAACATACTGATCGTTACCCCCTATTTCCACCTGTTTGCCCCTGGTCACGACCCGACCATCTGCATCGATTCGCAACACCATGGTTGCCTTGCTGCCACAATGACAGATGGCTTTAAGCTCTTTCAGGCTGTCCGCCCAACTGAGCAGATACTGGCTTCCCTCAAAGGACTCACCCTGGAAGTCAGTCCGCAACCCATATGCCAGTACCGGAATATTGATTTCATCACAGACTCGACCTAACTGATAGACCTGCTCCTTTTTCAGAAACTGCGCCTCATCTATCATCACACAGTGGATCGCCTGGCTATCCAGGTGCCGAGTCACTAACTGGAGCAAATCTTCATGCTGATCAAACATAACGGCTTCTTCCTCTATACCCAGTCGTGAAGTAATCCGGCCCTGACCATGACGATCATCCAATTCCGGGCACAGCAATAGCGTTGACATACCTCGTTCTCTGTAATTATGACTAGACTGTAGCAAGGAGGTCGATTTTCCCGCATTCATGGAGGAGTAATAAAAATAGAGTTTTGCCATGCTAGCTCCGGTTGCAGCTGCCAGTTTATTTACCAGTACAGTCTAGCTCATCAAGCTTTTTGATTCTGGAAAACTGTCCCTGAAGCGCCCTATTGTGGATAAGACATCGCTATTTCAAATATTGAGTAAACCGCCACAGATATCTTCTTGAGGGGACTTGAAATAACAGCTATTTCCATATACTGTATATATATACAGTATAATTTAATGATGCGTATTCTTCGTTAAGTGACTTTATTTGTTAAATAACTTTTTTTGTTAAATAGCTTTCTTTGTTACCTGATTTTTTTAAATGACCCAGAATGAATCGCCCTAACCCCTCTTTCACTGAAAAGCCAGCTGCAGAACAGACATTTAACCCTAAATATGCCGAACTGCATTGCATTACTAACTACTCTTTCTTAAGAGGCGCATCCCATCCTGAAGAACTAGTTCAACAGGCTGCAGCNCTCGGCTATCAGGCACTGGCNATTACCGACGAATGCTCAATGGCAGGCATCGTCAAGGCCCATAACAAAGCTAAANACTGCGGTTTAAAACTAATTANTGGCAGTGAATTCACCCTCGAAGAAGATNTCAAAATTGTCATGCTAGCGCAGAATCGAACTGGTTACGGGCAAATTTGCAGCCTCATCAGTCGAGCCAGGCGCCGAGCAGATAAGGGTTACTACACCCTGTGGTTAAAAGACCTGCAGACTGCAACGGACCAGATTATCATTATCTGGCTGCCTGCTACGGACCAGGACAAAAATCGCGCCTATGGGAACACCCTCAAAGCGTGGTTCCCCGACCGTCTCTGGCTTGGCCTGGAAATTTTTCTCGATGGCCAGGATTTAAAAACCAATCAGCGCATTCTCGATTTAGCCAAAGACATCTCCCTACCCATGCTAGCCTGTGGTGATGTTCACATGCACAATCCCGATAGAAAACCATTACTCGATACTTTAACTGCCATCAAACTAGGTGTATCTATCAAAATGGCAGGGCGCCTGCTGCAAAAAAATAATGAAAAGCACCTCCGTACTATCTCTGCCATACAACGACTTTATCCTCCATCCCTGCTGGAAAATACGCTAACCATAATTAACCAGTGCCATTTTTCTTTAGATGAGCTTCGCTATGAATACCCGGAAGAACTGGTCCCTGAAGGCAAAACAGCAACGCAGTATCTTCTCCAGTTAACTCGGGTCGGCGCGTTAAAACGCTGGCCCGGGGGAGTACAGGCAACAGTTCAATTACAAATTGACAAAGAATTACAATTAATAGCGTCGCTACACTACGAATACTACTTTCTCACCGTATTTGATATTGTCCAGTTTGCAAAAAATCAGGGTATTCTTTGCCAGGGAAGAGGATCAGCTGCTAATAGTGCCGTTTGTTACTGTCTGGGAATCACTGAAGTAAATCCTGCAAAAATTAATTTATTATTTGAGCGTTTTATCTCCAAAGAACGCAATGAACCCCCTGATATCGACGTTGACTTCGAACACGAAAGACGGGAAGAAGTCATTCAGTATATTTATAAAAAATACGGTCGGCACCGTGCTGCCCTGGCAGCGACAGTGATCACCTACAGGCCCAAAAGTGCTATCAGAGATGTGGGCAAAGCCATGGGGTTAGATACCCACCTGATTGATAAGTTAGCCAAAACTGTATCCTGGTGGGACAAAAAAACCTCGTTACTGGAACGATTTGAAGAAGCCGGGATCAGCTCTCGCAATAGAGTTGTCAATCAATTTGCCGAGCTGATCCAGCAGATCCTCGGCTTCCCAAGACACTTATCACAGCATGTCGGTGGCTTCATTATTTCCAGCGGCCCGCTATCCCAGCTCGTTCCTCTTGAAAATGCAGCCATGCCGGAACGAACCATTATCCAATGGGATAAAGATGATCTTGAAGCGCTTGGCCTGCTCAAAATTGATATACTGGCACTGGGCATGCTCTCCTCCATCAGAAAATCCCTTGACCTGATTAATCAGCAACAGGGAGCAACGCTCACGCTGGCTGATATTCCTGCCGAAGACCCGTTGACTTATCAAATGCTCCAGCAGGGAGATAGCATCGGTGTCTTTCAGGTTGAATCACGAGCCCAGATAGCTATGTTACCAAGGCTGAAGCCTACAAAATTCTATGACCTGGTAATCCAGGTCGCCATCGTCAGGCCTGGACCCATCCAGGGCAAAATGGTTCATCCCTATTTAAAAAGACGAAATGGCGACGAAGCCGTCAGCTATGCAAATGATGCGGTAAAGGCGGTCTTGGAACGCACCCTCGGGGTTCCTATTTTTCAGGAACAAGTCATTAAACTCGCCGTAGTCGCCGCTGGTTTCACTCCCGGTGAGGCCGATCAACTACGCAGGGCAATGGCTGCCTGGAAAAGAAAAGGGGGGCTCGAACATTTCCAAAATAAACTCATTAATGGGATGCTAGAACGGGGCCACGACCAGCACTTTGCCGAGCGGATATTCGAACAAATCAAAGGCTTCGGTGATTATGGTTTTCCAGAATCCCATGCAGCCAGCTTTGCGCTTTTAGTTTATTTTTCAGCATGGCTGAAATGTCACCATCCGGCGGCTTTCTATTGCGGCTTATTAAACAGCCAGCCCATGGGGTTTTACAGCCCATCACAGCTGGTACAGGATGCTAGCCGCCACCACATTGAAGTCCGTCCAGTGGATGTCCTGCATAGCCACTGGGATTGTTCACTGGAATACGCTAACAAGGCAGCCCTCCGGCCAGGCATCCAACGTCATGCCGGACAGCCGGCTATCCGCCTGGGTTTAGAACGGATAAAGGGTTTAAGGGCAACCACTGCGCTTCGTATTGTGGAAGCCCGAAAAATACACACCATTAAAAACCTGTCAGATATGGCGGCAAAAGCCCTCCTCGATCAGGGAGAAATGAGTCGTCTTATTGAAGCGGGTGCATTTAAATCCTTATCCGGGAATCGTTATCAGAGCCATTGGCAGGCAACCGGAATCATACCTCGCCCACCATTGCTTGAAGCCTCTCTTGTTACCGAACGGCAGGACCACGTTAATCTAAAAGCACCGCCAGAAGCAGATGACCTGCGTGCTGATTATGAAAGCCTCGGCCTGAGTTTAGGGCGGCACCCTATGGCCATTCTCAGGGAGCAGGAAAATAAACTTAAATACTGTAAAAAAGCCTCAGAACTAGCACTTATTCAACATGGTCGGTTTGTCCAAGTTGCTGGATTGGTCACTGGCAGGCAAAGGCCCTCGACTGCGACTGGCGTGATCTTCCTGACACTCGAAGATGAAACAAACAACATCAACATCGTGATATGGAGCAATATGCTGGAACGCTTTCGGGCCGCCGTATTGCGAGGTCGGCTATTGAAAATAAAAGGGATCATCGAGAGGCAAGCATCTGTTATCCACGTAGTTGCTGGGACTATCCAGGACTGCAGCGGATTACTTGAAAATTTTTCGCTAAAATCTCGAGATTTTCATTAAAACAACACAGCCAAGACTGTCCATCACAGTATTGACAGATCTACCAGGGGTGAACATCACCTTGCCAGGTTCTAAAACTTCCAGTATTTCCCATATCCAGATTTGCAATGACCTGACACATGCCTGTGACGCTTTGTTCGACGCTGATATCCGCTCCGCTTCCTCCCATATCAGTGCGAACCCAGCCAGGATGCAAAGTCAGACAGGCAATTGAAAAATTCTTCATATCCTCAGTTAGCAATTGCATCACCTTATTAACAGCAGCTTTGGTTGANCGATAGCCGTAGGCCCCTCTCCCGGGTTTAGNCATTGATGCCATTTGGCTGGATACAGTGACAAATTTCCCCTGTTGNGATTTGGAAAGGTGGTCCAGGAAAGCTTCTGCTATTCTCACCGGACCAAGAGTATTAACGACAAACGCCTCTTGCCAGGCATGGTAATCCAGACGTCCAAATGGCTGTTCACGGCCGCCAGCCACACCGGCATTATTGATTATCAAGTCCAGACCTGACTGGATGCCCGATGCTGCCTGCTGGATCATCTCCAGATCGCTGACGTCAAGCTTAAGCGGGTGAAGATGCGCTGCCACCGGGGCTTGCCATACTTCCGGATTACGGCAGCCTGCCCAGACTTCGTGACCCGCCTTAACATAGTGTTTAACCCATGCCCTGCCAATACCGCGACTTGCACCTGTGATCAAAATACGCATAAATAGCTCCGCTGTCCTATTATCTGAGCTTCTCTTAACTGAGTTTCTCTTATCTGTGCTTCTATTAAGTGCACTTCTATAAGTTGTAATTCTGCCATCTGCACTTTTGCTATTTTCACTATAGCAAAGAAGCTAAAATTCAAAGCATCTACTACAAGCGAACTCAAAAAGATCTGCCGGGTCGTTAATATCCGTTATAGTAGTTTTGAGTGCATTTAGGTTGCAAATAGAAGTGGCTAACAACGACCCTGCCCGACAGGCTACCTATACCAAGGGGCCTGTAGCAAGACACGTGGCTCATCTGTCTACAGTGATGATCTTCGGCTTCCTGGCGATGACCCTGGGCCAGCTTGTGGAACTGGTCTATGTAGGTCAGCTAGGTACGCAGCAACTGGCAGCAATAACTTATATGTTCCCTATAACGATGGCCTTAAATGCGCTCACCCGAGGTATCGGAATTGGAGCATCGACCATTATTGCGCAAGCAATGGGCGAATCCAACCGAGATAAAACAGCCCGTACTATCACTCACTGCTACATTCTGGTGCTGATGTTTACCTGCTCCATTGCAATCGCCGGCTACCTGGCGGCTGAGACTGTTTTTCGTGGGCTAGGTGCGCAAAGCGCCGTTCTAACTCTAGCGGTTAACTACTCACATATCTGGTTCATTGGATTTCCCTGTATGGGCATTGCCATGGTCTCTAACGGTTTAATCAGATCATTTGGCAATGCCACCTATCCGGGTTTCATCATGACTTCAGCACCCCTGGTGCAGGTCATTGTCGGGCCTTTCCTCATCTTTGGCTGGTTTGGTATTCCAGCCCTGGGGCTCATGGGGGCCGCCTGGGCCTTTGTCATCGGCTCACTGTTGCAACTGCTGTTAGCAGCCTACTGGTATCTGATTAAAGAGGCGCTGCTGCATGCGTCTTTACAGGGATTTTATCAGTCCAGCTCTCATATCCTCATAGTGGGCATTCCAGCTGCGGCCACAAACCTTATCCAACCCTTGTCAACCGCATTTGCCACCTGGATGCTGTCACAATTCGGTACGGACATCGTCGCTGGTTTTGGCGTAGCAAGCAGAATAGAAGCTGTAGCTGGAATGGTTGTCATTGGCATTAGCACCAGTGTAGTACCTCTGGTCGGGCAGAACTGGGGAGCCCGACAGTTCGATAGAGTCCAACAAGCTCTGACAATCTGCTATATCGCCTGTATTATCTGGGGACTGATCGCAGCGATCGTCTTATGGTTTGGTGCGAGCTTTTTCGTTGGCAGTATTAATGATGATCCCGACCTTATGGATACTGCGGTAACCTTCCTGCATATTATCCCGATCTCTATTGGTTTCATGGGATTGATTACGGTCGCCAACCATGCTTTCAATGCGCTCAGGCAACCCATGCCAGCCCTGATTTTATCCATCGGCAGGCTGGTGATCGTCTACGTGCCGCTCGCCCTTGTCGGTAGTTACCTGTACGGCTACGTCGGTGTATTTGCAGCAACTGCATTGGCAAACATTCTGGTAGGCGTATTTGCTGTTTACTGGTATCAGAAAGTGATGGCCAGATCGAGGAGACAAATTGAGCAGGAAATTGCAGGTAACGTGTCTAGTTCAGGTTCCCTGCACAATTAAGATTTAAGAACCAGCCTTGCCCTGACGGAACCTCCATTTTCACCACGGTCAATTACGATTTGCTCTACTGAGACACCGTGCTCGGACTGCACTTTTTCTAAGAGACCAAGCAAGTCATTAAACGGTATGTTATCGAACCACAGGCTCACGGCATTCTGTCCTTCTGGCTGCAGTCTGTTTGCTTTTATATTCAAGCGCTGCGCCTCTCTGGAGACGATGGAAAGTAGACTCTTGCCGGTCGTGCTGGGGCGTTTGGAGGTCGTATTCTGGCGTGCC
>PCCP01000045.1 GCA_002731775.1 Gammaproteobacteria bacterium | reverse complement strand
TCGTCACTAACGCTGTCGAACAACCAACCGCCGCGAATAACCAGCTGCCCTTCCTGCTCCTCGGACCATTGCCCCAACGCTAACTGCGGGGCGAGCAGAATCAATATCACTTTGCTGACCAGCTTCAGGGTTTTATTCATATTGTCACCGCATGCGTCTCCCACAGTCATCAGAGCAATCCTCTTGATTTATGCTTGAAGTATCGACCATCAAAAACAGTTATTCCATTTTTTTCAGATTTTTTTCAAAATTCACTATTAAGTATGGGGTTTGCAACTGTAATTATTAAGACAGGGGAAAGCCCTCCCCCGTCCCTATATTTAGCAGGGCAGCCCGTAAATGTTTGAAGGGGGGGCTAAAAGGCAATCTGGAAACGGTTTATGGTAGGTGACATGGTAGGTAAATCTTAATTATTTCCATAACCTATTGATTAATAAGGACGTTGGAGTCCGGCCTTCGGCACCAAATTGTTTCACAATGCACCGTACAGCCAATTATATTTGCAATCGAACACATCGCTGCCCACTTTGACGAATACTCTTGCTGCTGCTCTAAAACTGGCCGCACTGCTCTTTTCCGAACTTCCGGGGCATATCTGATTGATCTTTTCATAGCTCCATCCTCTCAAGAAATGGCGCCTCCGATAAAGCCGGGGCGATTCATATTTCTTTATAGATAATCCTTATATTAGAGGAAGCCATACGTTAACCTATGGTCTTTCGCTTTCACCATTCACTTCCTTCCACTGTTGAAGGAAGGGGAATACCCAGGAGAACGAAATGAAATTTGCCATGACCAGTGCATTCTTATCACTGAGTTCCATTATGTTGGTTTCTGTAACTCCACTGGATGCGCAAGATCGCATCTATGTTGACCAGTACCGGCCACTGCGCTCCGAATTGATGATTGCCGACAGCGATGGCAGCAACGCGCGTAAACTCGTGCCTGGAGGAGAGATCGACTATAACCCCTCATTCTCACTGGACGGCCAGTGGGTCGTCTTCACCTCGGACCGGAGTGGATCGGCGGACATCTTCCGGACACGGGTGGATGGCACAGGGGTGCAAAGGCTCACCAGCTCACCGGCCTATGACGATCAGGCTGCGCTGTCCCCGGACAATCGATCGCTCGCCTTTGTTTCCAGTCGAGAGGATGGCTCTACTGACATCCACATCATGGACCTGGAAAATCGCCAAGTGCGTAATCTGACCAGTTCGCCGGGCGGGGACTTCCGTCCCAGCTGGTCTCCGGACGGACAGACGCTTGCCTTCAGCTCTGACCGGGGCACCGGCTTTCCCCACCAGGGCTACCCCGAACCTGCTGGGAGATGGGAGCATGTGCAGGCGGCAAACGTGTACCTGATCGAATCGGATGGCACTGGACTTCGCCAGCTCACAACGGACCCGAACATGATGGTAGGGTCACCGAAATGGTCCGCAGACGGTAAAAGACTTGTGTTCTATGAATTGCCTGTGCTGGATACGTTCCGGGCTCATTATGCCGGGCCCGCTTCAAGTATTGTCTCTATCGACCTGGAAACCGGTGAGCGCACTGTTCACGCTGCGGGTCCCGGGCTAAAAGTTTTACCGCACTTCATTGCGCCGCAACACATTGCGTATTACTCCAGGACGCGGGATAGCGGGACGCTCAATTTCACCAACGCTAAAGCGAGCGAGCCCCGTGACCTTTCCAACCCCTCCTGGTCATTCGACGGCACAAAGGTGGTCTATCAGGCTGGCCAACTGGAGACAATGCACCACTATTCGAACACGCCTGGCGGGGAGCTGCTGGGCGTAGTCGACGATTCTGGTTTTGAATTGAAGCACGCCAGTGGTTGGCCCACGCTTTCACCCGACGGCCGCACCCTTGCAGTGAGCGAACGAACGCCGAGTGCAGACCGCATGGCGCTGGTCATGTGGGATACCGACGGCACCAATCCCAGGCGCGTGTACACCGATGATGTCACAGTGATGGGTCTGGAATGGTCACGGGACGGAGAATGGCTGACATTTGGTGCGGGAGGCTTCTTCCAGCAGCGTACCAGCGCACCGGCGCGGATCATGATCATGAGGAGCGATGGGTCTGATGCACGCGCTGTGACCACAGAATCAGGCAACGCCGGCTTCCCAAGTTGGTCTCCTGATGGAACCCAGATCGTCTATCGCTACTGGACCAACAACGAGCTGAGTGAAGGATTGCGCATCGTGGATGTTGCCACTGGCGAGTCCCGCGTCCTCACCCGGGAATACGATACACTGCCGCTGTGGTCGCCGAAGGGGGACCAGATAATGTTCACGCGATACGCCCCTGATGAACGTTATCCCTATGACGAATTCGACATCTGGAGCATCCGTCCTGACGGTACTGGCTTGAAACGTTTGACCGATGCGGAAGGAAACGATGCACATTCCTCCTGGTCGCCCGATGGTGAATACATCCTGTGGAGCAGTTCTCGCTTCGGCTACAAGGATGAGTCGCCGTTGACTATCAATCAACCGCAGCCCTACGCCGAGCTGTTCATTATGAATGCAGATGGTTCGAACCAACGGCCCTTGACAGATAATCAATACGAGGAAGGTACGCCAGCCTTTTTGCCCGAGGCACTGCTAATGCGGAAGTAAAACGATGGAACTCTGATTACTTAATAACTTAAGCGAATTTTACCCTATATACCCTTTAGAAAAGTATATTGTGAACTGCTTGGGTTGCTAAGTAATTCATGTCCCCTGAAATTGGGTTAAAACGAGAAAGGACAGGGTTCTATAATGAGCAGTCTGATTCCCGATCGTATATGCAAGAGAGCCTATGAAATAGCGACCTTTTGTGTGTTCGTTAGTTGGGTGCTATTGATTGCGCCGATTGCTGTGGGCGCAGGTTCGCAATTGACAGATGCAATACTTGAAGAGTCGGCGATTGTTGTCAGCACTCGACCGGGATCACAAAATTCTCTCTATGAGTAACAGATTCCGAGACGAAATGGCGATGCTTACACTTCCAATATTAGGGAGGAGGTCAACAAAACTGATAGGGCGCCTGCCTTCCTGCACAACCCTGCCGTGATTGCAGACCCGCCTGAATGCCTGAGCGCCATTGTATTATTCAGAGGTGCCTTAGAAAATCCCTCAAATTACAGGATTTCGTGGTATTGCAAGAAATCCTGTGAAACCCCCGTAATTCCTTGACCTTGGCCCTGTCTGGTCTTTATAATTCGCGTCCCTTGTGAGATTGTAATTAAAGCCAGTGAGCTCTATAATTTATCTGGTAAAACAAAGGGTTACGAATTAGTGTAAAATGTCGGATTTAGCTCTTATGGCGCTGGGTCCGACCAGTGCTCCAAGGGTTAGAAGAATCGGAGCCAGCCAGGAAGTGAATTTTGAAGTTTGTTGCGGGGTGGAGCAGTCTGGCAGCTCGTCGGGCTCATAACCCGAAGGTCGTAGGTTCAAATCCTGCCCCCGCTACCAATTTTTTTAAAGCTGGAAAGAGTGAATTTGAGGCCTTAGACTGTTAAATATTAATCTTTGTGCTCGCTCAGCTTGAGTTGGTCACAAAGGATCTGAGAGTGGGCCTTTGGCCCATTTTTTGTATCTACAGGATTTGCCCGGAACACTGGAAACAAATAGGGCAGAAACAGGTGCCGCAGATTGAGTACAGTGAAAAGTAGCGTCACCTTGTTAACAGAAATGATCGAACCGACAGTCGAAGCCCTGGGGCTTGAATTGTGGGGAGTCGAGCATATTCAGCAAGGAAGATATTCCCTGCTGAGAATCTATATCGAACGGGAACAAGGGATAACGATCGAAGATTGTGCGAACGTGAGTCGACAAGTTGGTGCGGTGTTGGATGTAGAAGATCCTATTACCAGTGAATACACACTCGAGGTGTCTTCTCCGGGATTGGACAGGCCGCTATTTACAGCCAGGCAATTTGAGCAGTTTGTTGGCAGCGAAGTGAGTTTGCGACTGCACAGCGCGGTCCAGGGCAGGCGAAAGTTCAAGGGAGGTATCGCTAGAGTTGATGGAGACAGTATTTGCTTGCAGGTGGACGGCAGCGACTTTGAATTGCGACATGCGGATATTGAGAAGGCGAGTATTGTTTACGAAGATTAGTTTTTACTCCATGTACTACAGGTGATAGCGGGAGCGAGTTTTAAGTAAGGTGACACGACTATGATGAGCAGTGACATATTAATGGTTGCTGATGCGGTCTCGAATGAGAAGGGCGTATCACGCGGTGTGATTTTCGAAGCGATTGAATCAGCGCTCGCCACTGCAACCAAAAAACTACACGACCGAGACGGGATTGACTGCCGCGTAGCAGTCGATAGAGACACCGGCGAGTATGAAACCTTCAGGGTCTGGACTGTCGTCGAAGAGGAAGAGTATCTGGAAGAGGGTTCACAATTCACGCTGGAGCAAGCGGTCGAAAAAGATAAATCACTCGCCATTGGAGATACCTGGGAAGAGAAAATCGAGAACGTCGAATTTGGTCGCATTGCCGCGCAAACCGCGAAGCAAGTAATAGTTCAGAAAGTGCGGGAAGCGGAGCGCGAAATTGTAATTGGTGAATACGAGGACCGAATTGGTGACCTTGTCGCTGGCACGGTTAAAAAAGTAACTCGCGATAACATTATCGTTGATCTGGGGGGCAACGCCGAAGCGTTGTTACCTCGCGATCAGATGATTCCCCGTGAAACCTTTCGTGTCGGTGATCGGCTGCGGGCATTACTGACAGATGTTCGGCCCGAGCAGCGTGGACCGCAATTATTTCTTAGCAGGACATCGCCCGATATGCTGATGGAGTTGTTCAAGATCGAGGTGCCTGAGATAGCAGAAGAGATCATAGAGATCAAAGCGGCGGCGCGTGATCCGGGCTCGCGAGCCAAGATCGTGGTTAAGACAAATGATGGCCGCATCGATCCCGTAGGCGCCTGTGTCGGTATGCGAGGCTCTCGAGTGCAAGTGGTTTCGAACGAACTGGCGAATGAGCGCATCGATATCATTTTGTGGAATGACAATCCAGCGCAACTGGTAATCAACTCGATGTCGCCGGCAGAAGTTGCGTCCATCATCGTAGATGAAGACAGTCACACCATGGACATTGCAGTGGAAGAAGCGAACTTGGCTCAGGCAATTGGCAGGAATGGGCAAAACGTGCGTTTGTCCAGCGAACTTACCGGTTGGACCATCAATGTAATGAGTGAAGAAGATGCTGCAGAAAAACAACAGCAGGAAGCAAGCAGCTTTATCGAGGTCTTCATGGAGAAACTCGGCGTGGATGAAGATGTATCTGAGGTTTTGGTACAGGAAGGCTTTACTTCCCTGGAAGAAATAGCCTATGTCCCGCTTGATGAGTTGCTGGCAATCGATGAATTTGACGAAGAAATAGTAGACGAACTGAGGAATCGCGCCAAGGATGCACTACTAATTCAGGCGATTACGTCAGAAGAGGACTTGTCATCGGCAAACATTGCTGATGATTTGCTGAATATGGAAGGCATGGACGGCAAGTTGGCATTAAATCTTTCGAAGAAAGATATCCTGGATATGGAAGGATTGGCCGAGCTGGCGGTTGATGAATTAATGGAGATAGAGGGCATGGATGAAGAGCGGGCGGGTAAGTTAATCATGACGGCTCGAGCTCCGTGGTTTGAATAATGACGATTGATCACAGATTCAGACAGATAGTTTCGGGCAAGAAATATTGCCCGCTGGTACGAAGGCAAATGGGAGTAGGTTGAATGGCAGATGCAACAATAAGTGAACTCGCCGGAGTGGTTGGAGTGTCGGTGGACAAGTTGCTGTCTCAAATTAAGGAGGCAGGCCTGCCTCATTCCAAAGCCAAGGACACGATTTCAAACGACGACAAGAATACCTTACTGCTTTCCCTGCGCCGAAGTCATGGCGATAAAGAAGCCACCGATGGTGCGCCCAAGAAAATCACGCTAAAACGAAAAACTATTGCAACGCTGAAGTCGGCGTCGACTCATGGTCGCGGTAAAATAGTTAATGTAGAAGTGCGTAAGAAGCGCACCTACGTGAAGCGTAGCACTATTGTCGATGATACTTCGGCAGTCGAAGAGGAATTGGAAAACCTGATCACGGCCAAGGCTGATGCTGAAACAGATGTGTCAGCAGCAGCCCAGGAAACGGCGGATCAGGTCAAAGTCGATGTTACAACCGTAGATACAGAGGCGGCAGGCGAGGCTCAGCCCGAAGCGACCGTGGCACAGGAAGCTCCTCCACCGGAGGAAGGACGCGCAACGAAATCTGGAGCAAAACGCAAGACCCAGGCCAAGACCGACGACGCTGGAGAAAAGAAGACGCACCTCAGGAACAAAGCCAAGGCGCAAGCCCCCAAGCGCCAGGCCAAGACAATTCATGTAAATGATGACTTTGTGTTGGAGGGCGATGACTTCGATGAAATTGGTGGACGCGGAAGACGCGCCAGCGGTCGTCGCGGCAAGGCTAGAATTGCGGCCCAACAGCATGCCTTCGAGAAGCCGACAGAATTCATAGCGCGTGAGATAATGATTGCCGANACCAACAGTGTTTCCGATCTGGCACAGAAGATGTCGGTAAAGTCCGCCGAAATCGTCAAGGTTTTATTCAATATGGGAGTCATGGCGACGATTAATCAGGTCCTGGACCAGGATACTTCCAGCCTGCTGATTGAAGACATGGGGCACAAAGTTAAATTCGTCTCAGAAGATGTAGTCGAAGAACAACTCGCCGATTCACTAGCGGCGGAGACCGGAGACGAAGAAGTGACAAGAGCCCCGGTTGTCACCGTCATGGGACATGTTGACCACGGCAAGACATCGCTTCTCGACTACATCAGGAAAACAAATGTAGCATCCCATGAAGCGGGTGGAATCACTCAGCATATTGGTGCCTACCACGTGCAAACCGGGCAGGGCATGGTAAGTTTCCTCGATACGCCAGGTCATGCCGCATTCACGGCCATGCGTTCTCGAGGAGCCAAATCTACCGATGTCATCGTTCTGGTGGTTGCAGCAGACGACGGCGTCAAGCCACAGACCGAGGAGGCGGTTCAGCACGCCAAGGCGGCTGGGGTGCCTCTGGTTGTGGCGATCAATAAAATTGACAAGGAGGGCGTCGATCCGGAACGGGTTAAAAACGAATTGTCGGCCATGGAAGTAATTCCCGATGATTGGGGCGGTGATACCCAGTTCGTCGAGGTATCCGCGCTCACCGGCAAAGGCGTCGATCAATTACTGGAAGCCATATTGTTGCAAGCCGAATTGCTGGAGTTGAAGGCATACATCGACGTACCCGGTCACGGTGTCGTCATCGAATCCCGACTCGATAAGGGCCGCGGTCCGGTAGCCTCCGTATTGGTTCAGAATGGCACCTTGCGTAGCGGCGATATTGTGTTAGCAGGTCACGAGTACGGCAAGGTGCGCGCGTTGCTGGACGAAAACGGCAATACAGTCGAGTCTGCTGGTCCCTCCATACCCGTAGAAATTTTAGGGCTCAATGGCGTGCCGGAAGCGGGTGATGATTTTCTGGTAGTTGCCGACGAAAAGAAAGCCAAGGAAGTGGCAGAGCTGCGACGTACTCGCCACAAAGACAGTCTGCAGGCGAAACAGCAGGCTAATATGATCGAAACCATGTTTGCGGGCCTCGGCAAGGAAGAGGTGAAGATCTTCAACGCCATCATCAAAGCCGACGTGCGTGGCTCACTGGAAGCCATCGCCGCTTCCCTGCAGAAGCTCAACACAGAAGAAGTTCGAATAAATGTTGTAGGCTCCGGTGTCGGCGGGATCTCGGAAACCGACGCCCATCTGGCAGCAACCTCCAATGCTATGATTATTGGTTTTAATGTGCGGGCAGACAAGTCTGCGCGGGATATAGTAGAGAACGAAGGTTTGCAGTTACGATATTATAACGTGATCTATAATGTGATTGATGATGCCACGGCCATTATGAGTGGCATGTTGTCTCCGGAAATACGCGAGGAAATCGTTGGTGTTGCCGAAGTGCGAGACGTGTTTAATTCGCCGAAGTTCGGTCAGATCGCAGGCAGCATGGTAATAGAGGGAACGGTGTATCGCAGTAAATCAATACGTGTATTACGCGACGACGTGGTTATTTACGAAGGGGAGCTGGAATCGCTACGCCGGTTTAAAGACGACGCCAGTGAAGTTCGTAACGGCATGGAATGCGGTATCGGCGTGCGTAATTATAACGACGTAAAGGTCGGTGACAAGATCGAAGTTTATGAAACTACAGAAGTGGCTCGAAGTCTTTGAATATGACTCCATGCCAAATGTGAATCGTGTCAGAAATGTCCGCCAGAACACAACGGGTAGCCGATCAGATTCGGCGAGAAATTGCTGTGTTGATTCAGATGGAGCTGAATGATCCTCGCATAGGCATGGTCTCGGTGACAGCAGTCAAAGTCAGCAGGGATCTATCTTATGCCAAGATCTATGTCACGGTGCTGAACTCTCTGGCCGATAGCGGCGCAGTAAATAGCTCGACGCTTTCTGCCCCCGGGCAATTGGACAAGCTGGAGATTGAAGAGAATCTCAAGGCATTAAATAAGGCCAGCGGCTATCTGAGATCCTTGTTGGCAAAGAGATTAACACTGCGCTCAGTACCAAAACTTAGATTTCACTATGATGGCAGTGTAGAAAGAGGGCGTCATCTTTCTGAATTGATAGACAACGCCTTAGCGGCCGATCGGGATTTGCATTCTTGACCGGTCTGTTCTTGAACATTTGATCAGCGCACTTCGAGGCCATTTTTTTGAGTAGATCGCGTCGCAGAAAGGCCCGGAATGTTAGTGGGATTGTGGTGTTGGACAAAGCCAAAGGGCTTAGTTCCAATGCGGCATTACAGGAAGTAAAAAGGATTTATGGGGCCAATAAGGCCGGCCATACCGGATCTCTGGATCCGCTGGCGACTGGCGTGCTACCGATATGTCTGGGCGAGGCGACGAAGGTTTCCCAGTATTTACTGGAGTCCGATAAAAAGTACCGGGCACGCCTTAAGTTGGGAATCCGGACGGATAGTGCCGACAGCGAGGGCATCGTCACTGAACGCTGTGAAGACTTTGTCGTCAAAGCCGAGGATGTGGAAAAAGCATTGCAGAGCTTCAGAGGGGAAATCGAACAGATACCCCCGATGCATTCGGCGCTCAAGGTTGATGGAGTGCCTCTGTATAAGCTGGCACGCAAGGGACAGACTGTTGCGAGAGTCCCTCGCAAGATAACCGTCTACAGTATTGAGTTGACGGAGTTCGGTGCGGACGAAATTGAACTGGAGATAGCCTGTAGCAAAGGAACATATGTCCGCACCATAGCAGATGATCTGGGTCAGATATTGGCTTGTGGTGCGCACATCACCGCCCTGCATCGGACACAGGCCGGTGCATTCACGGAAGAAGACTGTGTCAGCACAGAATTTCTGATGCAGGAAAAAGAAGCTCTCGGGATGCAAGGCATCGATGAAATTCTGGTGCCGATGGATAGGGCAATAAGTGATTTGCCCGAAGTCATACTACCCAGCCTTACGGCCAGTTGCCTGCGGCACGGGCAGGCAGTATTGGTGAGACACTTGCCAGAAGAAGGCTTGGTAAGATTGTATGAAGAGGGACAATTTATTGGCATTGGCAGTATCGATGATGATGGCAAGGTTGCCCCAAGGCGTTTGATTGTCAACTAGTGAAAAATAGGGATGACAACGTTTTTATAGTGGAAACTGGAAGATCGAACGCAGCTACGCAAACTAATTAAATGGAAAGTATCAGCTAACTATCAATATGCGTGGTTATTCTGATTTTAAAAGGATTTGGTGTCGTCCGGCTTGAATATCTGGTTTTAAAAGAACTAGTGGAAATAGCTGTCAACGACTTGGTCTAACCGCATATTATGGAGAAATGAAATGGCTTTATCAGCCCAACAGAAAGAAACAATCATTAAGGAATACGCGACAGGGGATGGCGACACTGGGTCTCCCGAGGTACAAGTAGCCTTGTTAACAGGCAACATTAATGAATTGCAGACTCACTTCAAAGAGCATGTTCACGACCACCATTCACGACGCGGTCTTATTCGCATGGTGAATAGCAGAAGAAAATTACTCGACTATCTGAAGCGCAAAAGCGTTGAACGCTATGCCGCTTTAATCAAGGCGCTTGGTCTGCGTCGATAAAAATTAATCAAGAAGACATTGCGCGGTGCCTGATGAGTTGGCGTCGCGTATCACAAATCATTAGGAATATATTATGTTTAACCCCGTAACCAAGACGTTTCAATTTGGTGGCCAGACGGTCACTCTCGAAACAGGAAAGATGGCACGACAAGCGACTGGCGCAGTGGTAGTAACGATGGGCGCCACCAAGGTATTGGCAACCGTTGTTGGAAGAAAACAAGCGAATCCAAATGCTGCTTTTTTCCCACTGACTGTTAACTACCAGGAAAAAACTTACGCCGTAGGGAAGATCCCCGGCGGCTTCTTCAAGCGTGAAGGACGACCTACAGAGAAAGAAACTCTTACTTCCCGATTGATAGACCGACCTATTCGACCCCTTTTCCCCAAAGGCTTCATGAACGAGATACAGGTAATTTGTACTGTCGTTTCTGCAGACAAAGATGAAGATGCAGATATTGCCGGCTTGCTGGGTGCGTCTGCAGCTCTCTCCATCTCCGGTATTCCCTTCGCGGGGCCCATCGCTGCGGCGCGGGTTGGATACGATGCGGAGCGCGGTTATGTACTGAATCCAAGCAATACCACCCTGGAAACGTCATTACTGGACATGGTCGTTGCCGGTACCAAGTCGGCCGTATTAATGGTCGAGTCTGAAGCCAAGCAGCTCAGCGAAGACCAGATGCTGGGCGCGGTTCTATTTGCCCAGCAGGAAATGCAGGTCGCGATTAGCGCGATAGAAGAACTGAAGGCCGAAGCTGGCAAACCTGCCTGGGATTGGGAGCCGGTCGCCGAAAACGCTGAATTGAGTTCAGCGGTCGCTGAAACATTTGCAGCCGGAGTTAACGAAGCCTATCAGATCTCGGAAAAGATGAAGCGTTACGACGTTATCGGTGAACTTCAGGCGCAAGCGATTGAGCAGTTGGCCAACGAAGAAGCCGGTGTCAGCGACGGTGATGTGAAAGATGTATTTGCCAAGCTGGAGAAAACCACTGTGCGTACTCGTATCCTCGATGGAGAGCCTCGAATAGACGGCCGCGATACCAAGACGGTTCGAGCGATTGAAGTAGAAGTCGGGGTGTTGCCGAAGGCACACGGCTCGGCATTGTTCACTCGAGGTGAGACCCAAGCTCTGGTCGTTACTACATTGGGAGCATTGCGTGATTCGCAAATTATCGAAGATCTCAAGGGCTCCAGGAAAGATCCTTTCATGTTGCATTACAATTTCCCACCCTACTCGGTTGGCGAAACCGGTTTCATGAGCGGACCGAAGCGACGAGAAATTGGTCATGGTCGATTGGCTCGTCGTGGTGTGGCCGCAGTCATGCCCGCAGAAGATGATTTTCCCTATGCCATTCGAGTAGTGTCAGAAATCACTGAATCCAACGGTTCCAGCTCCATGGCCAGCGTCTGCGGCAGCAGCCTGGCGATGATGGATGCTGGAGTGCCGGTGAAAGCACCGGTTGCTGGCATCGCCATGGGCCTGATAAAGGAAGGGGACCGCTTCGCAATTCTGACCGATATCCTGGGTGATGAAGACCACCTCGGTGATATGGATTTCAAGGTGGCAGGGACAACGGAAGGTGTTACTGCCCTGCAAATGGACATCAAGATTCAGGGCATTACCGAAGAGATTATGGAGCTGGCCCTGGAGCAGGCCCATACTGCCAGGCTGCACATTCTCGATGAGATGAATAAAGTCATCGCGGTTACCAGAGAATCAGTGTCTGATAATGCGCCGGCAATGGCCATGCTGAAAATCGACCCAGACAAGATTCGCGATGTTATCGGCAAAGGCGGTGCTGTGATTCGAGGCATCACCGAAAAGACCGGTGCATCGGTAGATATTGATGACGACGGCAGTATTCGCATCTATGGCGAAGATGCCGAATCCAGGGATGCGGCGGTAGAAATGGTTAATGAGATTACGGCGGAAGCGGAGATCGGCAAGCTCTACATGGGCAAGATTGCTCGTATTGTGGACTTTGGAGCCTTCGTCACCATCATTCCCGGCAAGGACGGACTGGTTCACATCTCGCAGATTGCGGAACAGCGAGTAGAGAACGTGACGGATTTTCTGAAGGAGGGTGAGGACGTGCTAGTAAAAGTCACCGATCTGGATGCCAGGGGTCGTATCAAGCTGAGTATCAAGGAAATTACCGACGAGGAAAAAGCCGCCTTCGCAGAGTAAGACCGTTGATCTGGTCGCAGTGCAGAAAACCCGGGTGTTGCCCGGGTTTTTGATCTCGACTGCAGACTAATGGCGGCGCCATTTTCAATATTAGTCACCATGGAATTCTGATGATGGCACACTTATTGAAAGAATTTATATAATAATATCAATAGGATAGCCTTAGCAATAGCGAGCTAATGGGGTTGCGGCTGGATATCAGTTAGAATTAGCTCTAAATTCAGGGCCTAAGCAGATAATCTGTACATCCGCTGCCGTGAATAAAGTACGATAGTTACAACAAACGCTAATAATAAATGCATCATTCGATGCTATCGGGGCCTCATTGAGGAGAGTGTATTCATGCTAAAGATTAACGATTCCACCGTATCTGCTTCCCTGAAATTCGCAGTCTTGTGCTTCTCTCTGGTGCTGCCAGTGATCGCGTCCGCACAATCCAGTGAAATCACTTTTCATAAGGACATCGAGCCAATTTTGCAGCGTAGTTGCCAGAACTGCCACCGAGAGGGCGGCGTGGCGCCGATGCCATTGGTGAGCTATGACCAGGTCGCGCCATTTGCGGGTCTGATTGAGTACAAGACGGCCTTGAGAGATCGTGCCGGTGCCATGCCACCTTGGTACATGGAAAAAGACATCGGCATCCAGGACTACAAATTCGATCCCTCTCTGAGCGACGAAGAAATTGTCGCTATATCCCGCTGGGCGCGTAACGGTACACCGAAGGGTGAGCCCAGTGATGCGCCCGAGGCATTGGTTTTCGATGACAGCATCAAGTGGACTGCGGGTCTGCCCGATTTGATTGTGTCAACCAACTCCGTTACCAAACTTGCCGGTACTCCAGACTGGTGGGGAGAAATCGATAGGGTGCCAATCGGACTCACGGAAGATCGCTATGTAAAATCAGTCGAAATTGTAGAAGTCAACGATGTGGATTTTCAGGCCGGAACCGGTAGGGAAACCGTTGGCGGCCGCTACATTTTTCATCACATGATTTGGGGAACTTCAGAACTCGATGAGAACGGCGAGCGAATCCCGGACACCAATACCGGTTGGCCGGTACATGAGGTGGGGCGTAATCCGGATATCTTCGATCCCGATGCCGGTCGTTTGCTGCGAGCGAACTCCTATGTCGTCTCCGATTCCGTGCATATACATTCCAATGGTAAAGATACGACGGGCCATCTGCAAATTGGCTTTCGATTTCATCCGCTGGGCTACGAACCAAAATACGAGCGCATCAGGGTTGGGCTGGGCAACGGTGTCGATATCAGTATCGCAGGCAATGAAAGGGATCAGGAGTTGCATGCCTACAGCGTGCTAAGCGAACACACCAAGATTATTACCTTCGAGCCCCACCTGCATGCACCGGGTGAACGTATGTGCCTGGAAGCGATCTGGGGCTATACGGTGGAAACCTTATCCTGTACTGGCTATGACCATAACTGGGTGAGGGGCTACGCCTATGCCGATCATGCCGCACCACTGTTGCCAAAGGGCACTATTCTGCACATCGTAGGCTACATGAACAACACCGAGACCAACCCCAATGTTCCCGACCCGAGAAATTGGCAGGGTTCTGGCAATCGCTCGGTTACCAATATGTTTATCGATCTGGGTATGCGAGTGAAACTAACAGACGATCAGTTCATGGCGGAGATGGCGCAGAGGCGCAGCGATCTGAATCTGGGCCCGAATGATCACGTGATAGGATGCCCGCTGTGTCTGGCACCGATCGTAGCGCCTGATATGAATCATGAGGAAGACTCTGCGGAAGAGTAGAGTAATTAAGTTGCATTACGGGAGACAAATTAGTTATGCACAGTTTAGTAAATAGAGGAATAAGCTCGACGACTAAGATCATTGCACTCGCTGCGGTAGCGGCAATATTTTCACAGGGTGTTTTTGCCGATACTTATAATAAGGGCCGTCACGTAGAGCCCGCGTACGAGGGTTGGCGGCCAAACGACGATGGCAGTTTCAACTTCATGTTCGGTTATATGAATGAAAACTGGGAAGAGGAGCCGGACATGGGCGTCGGCGATAGCAACTTTTTCAGCCCCGGTGATGCAGATCGAGGCCAACCCACCCATTTCCTGCCGAGACGCAATCGATTTACCTTCGAAGTAACGGTACCATCCGACTGGGGTGATCGTGAACTGGTGTGGACGCTGAATGTAAACGGCGTAGAACGGAAAGCCTACGCGACCTTAAAGCCAGACTACCTGGTTGATAACATGGTGATCGCCTCTGAGACGGGTTCCCTGGGAGCTGGTACCAGCAGCCCGGAATCCCGGTCCAATATACCACCGGTGGTTAGCGTGCAGGGCGATGTGATTCGCACAGTCCGGGTTGGCGAGCCGTTAACACTGGAAACACACGTTGCCGATGATGGCCTGCCTACAACAACAGATCGCGTCGCCGAGACTCGGCGATTTGCAGAGCTCGTTGGTGGCCCGCTGGCCGCCGCATTTATTACCGAAGACTCCATTCGAGATCGTCTCCTGCTGACGCCACCGATACGGGTGACAGTAGGCAAGATCAATGGCTTGTTCCTGTCATGGAATGTGTACCGTGGCGCCGGCGACGTGAGTTTCGATCCGCCACTATCGAAACCATGGGAAGATACTCGCACCTCCGCAAATTCTCCCTGGGGATCGTTGTGGACACCTCCGCCAGTGCCTGAAGATGGAAACTATGCCGTCACTGTTACCTTCGACAAGCCCGGCACTTACGTGTTGTGGGCGCGGGCCGACGATGGGGGTCTTTATCACGATGGTTACATCACGGTAAATGTAAGCGAGTAATTTGCTGCTGGGACAAGCAGCATGGAAAGGGCGGATAATCCGCCCTTTTGCTTATACATTGCTGACAGAATCTGGTCTGCTTGAAGATTCACATATTGCGGCGATACTGTCCACCTACCTCAAAAAATGTGTCGGTGATCTGACCCAGTGAGCAATGGCGCACCGCATGCATCAATTCAGTGAATACATTCTCATCGTTAATTGCTGCCGCGCGCAGCCGTTGCAGGGCATCAGCCGACTGCTCGCTATGCCGTGACTGAAATTCGCCGAGCCGACTTATCTGGCTCTGCTTCTCTGCCTCGGTGGAACGCGCCAGTTCCATATCGAAAGCAGCTGCCGGCTGCGGATTGAGAAAGGTGTTGACGCCAACCAGGGGCAGGCTACCGTCGTGTTTTCGATGTTCATAGACCATGGACTCATCCTGAATCTTGCCCCGTTGATAGCCGGTTTCCATCGCCCCCAGGACACCGCCGCGAGCAGAAATGTTCTCAAATTCGAGCAACACCGCCTCCTCTACCAGACCGGTCAGTTCTTCGATGATGAATGACCCCTGGTTAGGATTCTCATTCATCCCCAGCCCCCACTCCTTGTTGATTACCAGTTGAATCGCTATGGCTCGCCGCACCGATTCCTCGGTAGGCGTGGTGACTGCCTCATCGTAGGCATTGGTGTGTAAGCTGTTGCAGTTGTCATAGACCGCGATCAGCGCCTGCAGGGTGGTACGAATGTCATTGAATGACATCTCCTGGGCGTGCAGGGATCGGCCTGAGGTTTGAATGTGATACTTCAGCTTCTGGCTGCGCTCATTGGCGCCATAGCGAAAGCGCATGGCAGTGGCCCAGATTCGGCGCGCTACGCGGCCTATTACGGTGTACTCGGGATCCATGCCATTGGAGAAGAAAAACGAGAGATTGTGAGCGAAGTCATCAACCTGCATGCCTCGAGCCAGGTAGGCTTCGACGAAGGTGAAGCCATTGGACAGCGTGAAAGCCAACTGTGAGATGGGGTTGGCTCCCGCCTCGGCGATGTGATAGCCGGAGATGGACACCGAGTAGAAATTACGCACGCGATGGGCAATGAAATATTCCTGTATATCCCCCATCAGCTTGAGGCTGAATTCGGTGGAGAAGATACAGGTATTTTGCCCCTGGTCTTCCTTCAATATATCCGCCTGCACCGTGCCACGAACATTTTCCAGGGTGTAAGTTCGAATCTCATCCTGCTCGGCTGCGGTTGCCTGCCTGGAGTTTTCGTGCGCGAAGCGGTCGAGGCGTTGGTCGATGGCTGCGTTCAGATACATGGCGAGGATGGTTGGCGCCGGCCCGTTAATTGTCATGGACACCGAAGTGGCAGGATCGCAGAGGTCGAAGCCATCATACAGCGCCTTCATGTCATCGAGGGTGGCGATCGAAACCCCGGAGTTACCTACCTTGCCGTAAATGTCGGGTTGTAGCGCGGGATCGAAGCCGTAGAGAGTCACGGAGTCGAAGGCGGTGGAGAGGCGATTGGCAGCGGAATGCTCGGATAATTGCTTGAAGCGGCGATTGGTTCGGAAGGCATCACCTTCGCCGGCGAACATGCGTGTGGGGTCTTCAGAATCGCGCTTGAATTGAAATACGCCTGCGGTGAAGGGGAATTTCCCTGGCACGTTTTCCAGTAATAACCATTTCAGCAACTCGCCTTGGTCTTCATATTTAGGTAGTGATACCCGCTGTATTTTTGTTCCCGCCAACGAAGCGCGAGTCAGGTCTGTGCGAATCTCACGGCCCTGGACCTTGATCACATACGCCTCGCCCGAATAGTCTTGTACCAGCTTTGGCCAGGCTTCCAGCAGTTGCTTCGCGCGGGCATCCAGCGCCGCATCCTTCTCCTCAATCAGGGCATCCAGATTATGGCTGTCCAGGGAATTTGCATCCAGCATCGCCTTGCTGGCCACTAGCTGCTGTCTCTCACGAGCGATCCTGGATTGCGCCCTGGCCTGATCGCGGTAGTTCCTTACGACTTCGGCGATCTCCGCCAGGTAGCGTTGTTGCTGCGCAGGAATAACCAGGCTGCGATGACTGGAAACTTTCGTATCCACAGCCGGCAGCTGTGATTCGAATTCGAGCAAGCCATGCTGCCGCAGTTCACCCAGCACTGCCTGGTACAGCGCGGTAATGCCATCATCATTAAATTTAGAGGCGATGGTCCCAAATACCGGCATGTCTTCAGGCTGCAGCGAAAAGGCTTCTCGATTTCGTTGTACCTGTTTGGCGACGTCGCGAATAGCGTCTTCGCTGCCCTTGCGATCGTATTTGTTAATGGCGAAGACGTCGGCGTAGTCGAGCATGTCGATCTTTTCAAGTTGACTGGCGGCGCCGAACTCCGGCGTCATCACATACAGCGAGGTGTCGACGAAGGGAACGATTCCGGCGTCCCCCTGACCTATGCCGGGGGTCTCTATTATAATCAAGTCAAACTGGGAAACTTTAAGCGCGCACAAGATCTCGCCTAATTTTTCAGGGATTTCAATCGTGGCGGATCGTGTCGCGATCGAGCGCATGAATATATTGGGATGAGAGATTGCATTCATACGAATGCGGTCGCCTAATAAGGCGCCACCTGTCTTTTTTCGCGTCGGATCGATAGCCAGCACTGCAATCTTCAGCGAGTCATTACTGTCTTGACGAAAACGACGAATAAGCTCGTCGGTGGTGGAGGATTTTCCAGAGCCACCGGTTCCAGTGACACCCAAGGTTGGGGTATTCCTCGTCTTCTCAGCCAGTTTGACGAGCTTTTCAAGTTCGGATCTTGAGTAGCCAGCGTTTTCAATTGCTGTAATGGCACGGGTTAGAAGCAGCCGATCTCCCTTTGCCAACTCTCCCAGGTCCGGAGCCGAAGGGCGCTGTTCACCACCTGCGCACCTTGCCAGCATGTCATCGATCATACCTTGTAAGCCAATATTCTGACCGTCGGCAGGAGAATAGATGTGACTCACCCCGCAGGCATGCAATTCATCAATCTCGTCGGGAATAATGACACCGCCACCACCGCCAAATATTTTGATGTGGCCAGCACCCAGTTCTCGAAGTCTGTCCACCAGGTATTTGAAATATTCAATATGTCCGCCCTGGTAAGAGCTGATGGCAATTGCATCAACATCTTCCTGAACAGCCGCTTCGACAATATCCTGCACCGAGCGATTATGAGCGAGGTGGATAACTTCGGCGCCACTGGCCTGGAGAATACGGCGCATGATATTGATGGCAGCATCATGCCCGTCAAACAAGCTCGCAGCGGTAAGGAAACGAATCCAGTTTGTTTGCTTGGCACTGGCCGCTGGCCTATGTAATGGCACTACGCCCAAGAGATTTCCTCCGCTAGATAGATGGTAGTTAAACTCCATCAGAGCCTTCATTTTAACGTATTCTGGCTATCAGATCACTTCACAGGGGATGCTATTTGAGAAATCTAATAATGGCGCGATAGGCTCCCCGGAACCCCAAAATCCAGCTCATGATAGGGCTTTTCGCGGCAAAGCAGCGCCCGGATTGTCTGTCTGCTGTCATCTCCGTATAGTGGCGCCATGGAATTATGGATAGGTTTTACTCTGGTCGCTGTCGTGATGCAATCGGTACGTACGGCGGGGCAGAAGCAGATTGCGGGATCAATCTCAATTCAAGCGACAACTCTGGTGCGATTTCTATTCGGTCTTCCGTTTGCGGTGGCCTACTTTCTGTTTTTGAAAAGCACTTATCAGCTTGAAGTAATCGATCCCGACTGGGCGTTTTTCCGTTCCGCAAGCCTGGCGGCGGTTTCACAAATATTCGCTACGGTGTTCCTGGTTAAAGCGTTGATGGTAAAAAACTTTGCCGTCGGCACCGCATTAGCAAAAACCGAAGCAATCCTGACAGCTATTATCGGTGCCTGGTTCTTCTCAGCCACACTGAGTTTCGTTGCTTACCTGGCGGTGGCCGTTGGTGTGCTCGGAGTGCTGGTCGCGAGTAACTGGAAGATCACCTTGCGAGATCTTGTAGACAACAAGAGTATTAAATATGGCATCGGTGCCGGACTCGGCTTCGCTCTGGCTTCATTATGGATAAGAGATGCTTCACTGGGGCTGGAGTTGTCGCGCCTTCTAAGTGCGGCGACCGTATTGGTTTACATGGTTGCACTGCAGACTGTCATCTGCTTGCTCTGGATAGCCATCAAAGAAAAACACCAGTTTAGATTGATAGCCCAAAATATTTTGCCCGCCGTTTTTATTGGCTTTACTTCGGTGGCCGGGTCGGTGGGTTGGTTTACAGCCATGAGCTTGCAAAACGCAGCGATCGTGAAAACCCTGGGCCAGACAGAGTTTGTGCTTACCCTGCTGATTACCTATTTGTATTTTGGCGAACGAATCACGGGCAGAGAATACGCCGGCATGGCGCTGGTGGCAGCAAGTGTATTGTTACTGCTTACTACATCGGTATAACTGGGCTAATTAGTGCAACCGATTCAAAGCGCATCGAAACCCAGGTCGGTACTAGTGCTTATTCTTGGATCAACTCGGTGCTATAGCCTGCCTCACACAGTTTTTTCAGTATTTCCTGGCTCTGAGTGGCATCGCGAGTTTCCACCGTCAAATACAGATCCGCTTCCTTCACGGGCACACTGGAAAACATTCTCTGGTGGGAAACTTCCAGAATGTTGCCACCCAGACCACCTACCAGAGCGGTAACATCTGACAAGATGCCAGGCGTATCATCGATCTTTATCAGAAAACGCACGATACGACCTTTCTTGACCAGTCGGCGCATCAATACCGAAGCCAGTATCCTGGAGTCGATATTCGCACCCGAGAGGATCAACCCAGTTTTCTGGTCTTTGAATAAATCAGGATGAATCAATGCCGCCGCAAGCGTAGCGGCTCCGGCGCCTTCGCTCACGGTTTTCTCGATATTGATGTAAAGATTCACCGCCTCTTCGATGGCTTCCTCGGAGACCAACACGACATCGTCGACAAGTCGTCGGATGACTTCCATGGCTAGCTCGCCGGGACGCTTCACGGCGATACCCTCGGCAATGGTGCTACCGCCACGCTGACTGGTTTCCCCATGGAGCGCATCATAAACCCCGGGATAGCCCGCCACTTCGACACCAATAATCTTGATATCTCTCTTCAAGGTTTTGGCTGCGGTTGCTACTCCTGCGATCAGGCCGCCGCCTCCTACCGGCACCACAATAATATCCAGGTCGGGCTGTGCCGCCAGCATTTCCAGGGCGACCGTGCCCTGACCCGCCACGATGTGTGCATCGTCATAGGGGTGAACGAAGGCAAGACCATCAGAGGCTGCCAGTTTAACGGCGTGTTCTGAAGCGTCTTCGAGAGAGCTCCCCTGCAGGATGACCCGGGCTTGGAATTTGCGCGTATCCTCGACTTTTACGTTGGGCGTATTTTTGGGCATCACTATGGTTGCCGGTATACCCAGGCGCTGAGCATGATAGGCGACGGCCTTCGCATGATTACCGGCCGACATGGCAATGACCCCCGAGGTTCTCTCGGCTTTTGAAAGCTGCAACAACTTGTTCAGCGCACCGCGGTCCTTGAACGAAGCGGTGAATTGCAGGTTTTCAAATTTGATGAACAACTCTGCGCCGGTGATCGTGGACAGGGTGATAGATTTTTCAAAGCGTGTGCAGATGATCGCAGAGTCGATGCGCTCGGCGGCAGCTTGAATTTGTTTTAAGGTGATGGGCATAAGTCTGGCACTAAGTTTCACCGCTTCAACGGCGGAAAATATCGCAAGCTTCTCTCTTGCTTGAATCCAATTCGAATACAGTGAGTTTTCTCTTAATCCAGGGCAATAGTAACCTAGTGGAAAACGGTTTTACACCAAGGGATGCAGCGATGGCGACTGCGCCTGAGTCTCAGCAACGGATTCAGCGCCCGTCGCCCCGTAACCAGTAAAAGTGCCAGGTACTACCAGTATTTGACCCGCATGAGCGCGGCTCTGGCTCTGGTCTCCGATGTGACAATGCGGCTGTTAGGAGGGGAACTCAAACCCAGGAGACAGGATCGGTGATCCGGGCTGCCATCAAAAATGGAGATCTCTCGGATGACGGCAATATCGGCCATTTACTAACGCAGCTGATAAAGCTGAAGGTCTGCTCAAAATCAGAAGCCAATGCCTACAAAGAAGCCGAACTGGCCCGCAATTATGCGATCCAGGTGGATGACTCCCATGGAGGGTATTTTGAGGGGCGTGAATAAGATAGTATCTCGAACGTATAGCCCTGAGGTTCATTATAGAATGCCTGCTGCCGCGACACAGTGCATTGTCACCGGAGTTCACAATATGGGCTCCCAAGGGTCTTAACTTATTATTGCCCCTGGTTTAACTCGGAGAACATGAGTGTCTAATAATAAAAGAGCGCTGGGATTTTGGCGAGGCTGGTCATTGGTCGTTGGCGGCATCATTGGCTCCGGAATTTTCCTGCTACCAACCCTGCTCGCACCCTATGGTTTGATAGGGCTCGTCGCCTGGCTGATCACAGGGGCCGGCGCGATTGTGCTGGCTCTCATGCTGGCCGACCTGTCACGTCGGATGCCCAGGATCGGCGGTCCCTACGCGTATTGTCGGGAAGCGTTTGGCGACTTTATCGGCTTTTGGATCGGTTGGGGATTTTGGATCTCAATCTGGTCCGCCATCGCTGCGGTTGCTGTTGCCTGCGTGGGGTATGTGGGTTTCTTTATTCCAGCCCTGACGCGTAACCCCCTGTTAACGACATTAACGACACTCGCTATCATTTGGGCGCTCACCTTGCTCAATATTCACTCCATGCGTGCATCGGGCCAATTTCAAGTGGTGGCGACAGTGCTGAAGATCGTACCTCTGCTCTTTGTCGGGCTGTTGGGGTTGAGCATGGGTTCGGTCAGCAATTTGCCGGAACTTAATCCCACGGGAGGATCCATGCTGGGCGCAATCGCCACCAGTGTGACCCTGGTCATGTGGGCGTTCGCCGGGCTTGAAGGCGTCACGGTACCAGCAGATGATATCGAAGATCCGGGGGAAACAATCCCCAAAGTATTGGTTTGGGGGGCGCTTACGGTACTGGGTATCTATCTGCTGGCTTACACTGGAGTGATCTTATTGGTCCCGGCGTCAGTGTTGCTTAATTCGACTGCCCCTTTCGCGGATGCCACTGTCGCCGTCATCGGTAGCACCGGCGCCGCCCTCATCGCAGTCGGTGCGATCATTGCAACGCTGGGCACGCTTAACGTCCAGATCCTGGTTGTTGGGCAAGTAGTCCGGGCGGTTGCTTTGGACAAACTGTTTCCGCAAAAGCTTGCGGAACTGGGCAAGGGCGGCACGCCAACGCTGGCAATATTAATCTCTGCCAGCCTCGCCAGCGTGTTGGTCATCATGAATAACACCGGAGGCCTGGTCGCCGCCTTCAGGCTGATGATTCTGCTGGCAACATTGTCGGCGCTGATACCGCTGGCCTTTGCATCCATAGCTGCACTGCTCTTTCTCTCCCGCGATGCGCCTTCTGCCACCCGATTCAAAGCCAGGCTTACGGCATCTCTCGCCTTTGCCTATTCACTGTTGGTGATCGTTGGGGCAGGAGCGGAGACGGTCTTCTATGGTTTTATCCTGCTGATGGCGGCGCTGCCGGTTTATGTATTTGTGAAGAAGTAGCTGCGAAGAGCCGGAAGCGATCAGAGTGATTATTCAGAGACTGATAAGCTGAAAAACCATCTGAGAGATGGCCCCTATTTGTCGACAACGTCAGCTTCGGTAAATATGTCTGTGCCGGTTCCGCCTGCGTGTCCAATCCCCTTGCTGATTCTAACTGAATCAGCGAGCAGGGTTTGAATCAACTGAGTGAACAGGCCCCTGCTAACAATGAAGGGAGCTGTAAAAACAACGGGGGTGGGGCTGGAAGGTGGCGAATATAGAAAGCTAGGGGGCTTGACAGCGGGGGTTATAATACAGATCACCTGATCCTAATTAGAGGCTACGAATATGCAAATCAAGCGACTAGTGAATGATAAAGCAGTAGTAAAGGGTGACCAGCTCTTCGATAGCAAAGGAGAAGCTTTCAAGTTTAAGGAGTTTTCTGGCGGTCAATTACACTACCTCGTTCTGCCAATCGCTTGGTTTCTTCAAAGTCCGGAGCATCCTGCCCACTAGCACCTCCTGAGAATCCAATAACCAGAAGAA
>PCCP01000044.1 GCA_002731775.1 Gammaproteobacteria bacterium | reverse complement strand
AGTAGCTCCAGATGTATCGACCCCCAGGCTTTTTTCCGTATCTGCCAGGCTGAGGGCAGGGGCGCCATCGTTAGCGGCTCCCGCACCAGCATCTGCAACGTCGTCAACTCCACCATTTGCGTTGTCATCGGCGTTACCATCTGCGTTGTCATCGGCGTTGTCATCGGCGTTACCATCTGCGTTGTCGTCAGCGCTATCATCTATGTTATCGTCGGCATCTTCTTCCGGTTCTTCCACATTCAGCACTGGAATGTTGCCCAATTGGGCCGGTATCAACAACAGGCCCTGGGGTCCGATATTGGGATCGACAGCGACACCAAAATCGAAGTCTGCACCGAGACCAAGGTCTAATGAGCCGCCACTGTTATCTAGTCTCGTACCACCGTCATAAACTCCGGTAAACAGGGCAATATCGATGACGGCTTCGTGGTCAGTACCTCTGATGCCGATAGTGGCGAATGCTGTTTCAACATTATAGGCATTGCGATTCTGCCGGCCTATGCTGCCGGTAATGGTGCGGAAGCCACCTTCGATGAGGCGCATGGTAGAGATATCGCTCTGGACGTTATCTTCGTAACTATAGGCAACGATTTCAAAACGAGTGGATTCCTTCAGGGAGATGATCGCTGAGTCAGTCATGCGAATCTGGGCGAACGATGCAGGCTGAGTTTCGATTGTATCGCCAATATAAATTTCAGACCGACGGCTCAATTGTCTGGCGTCGCCGCCGCCATCGACGGCGCGCACTGTTCCGCTGACTGCGACAACGCGCCCGGCTATGACTTCTTCGGCGGCGAAATTTGCCTGCGAATAGCTGACAATACATAACAGCAAGAAGTTACAGCAGAGGCTGTCAATAAATATTTTGGATTTCATGTGCCATATTTAGTCGATGAATTGTGCCCAGAGCTGGTTCAGAACCGATATCGAAAACCTGCTTGAAACTTGAATCTATGATGATCAAACAAGGAAATATTGCTGGTGTCGTTGGTATAGGATATTTCGCCACTTATCAATAAATTTCTATCGAACTGATAAAACCAGCCGGCCGTTACGGATTCGATATCATCATTGCGGGGATTATCTGAAAACACGGGATGCTCACTATCGTGATCGACTTCCTGCAAGGAAACTCGGAGATAGGGAGTATGTTGTGTGTTTAACTGGTACAGCAAGCTATAGGCTAGGCCGGTGAATTCCCGACCGTTATGCTCGCCACCACTAGGATGTCTCGCATTTTCGTCGCCACGATATAGATTGAGGGAATGAGTAAAAGCGCCAGAGATTTTTGTCAATCCGGCAGTTAACAGGAATTGATCGACGTCGCGCAAATCGTTGCTGGTCTGGCCGCCACCGGTGTCATACCTTATTTGGGTGTAGGAGGCGGCGGCTGATTGATACCAGCCATTGCCGCTGGCGTGCTGCCATGCAGAATTCAGCCCGACGGAATCTTGAAATCCATTTCGGTCTAACAGCACTTTGGAGGCAGCGAATCCATGGGAAAACCGGTTAATATTGTCGCCCCAGTTATAAGTGGTGCTGACGCGCAAACTATCAATGTCGAAAGCGTCGGTATCAAAATTATTCAAATGAGTCAGGCCGAGGCCGAAATCGACGGAGCGATCCCTGGTTAAAACATACTTGTAATTCATTTGTCCCTGACTGACGGAATAGATGTCGTCGATCTGTTGACCATTGGGGTCGAGTTCGATATTGCCGAAGATTGGTGTGACGATTGTACCCAGGCTAGTCGCACTGTTGACGTTGTCGTCTGAACCGAGAAAAGAAGAGAGGGTCCAGGTGAAAGAAGACGATTGCGAGGAGCGCCGGGCTTCGATAAGAATTAGAAAGGCTTCGATGTTTTGCTGGACATTCACTGGCGGGTTATTGGCCAGGACGAGATTAAAAAGATTTTCCGCCGCACTCAGGTTGTTGGTAATAAAATAGGCTCTGGCCAATTCCAGGCGGGCGCGTTCCCTTAATATGCCGTCGGTCGATGTTGCTGCGACACGTTCCAGCGCGAAGACCGCCTCACTGGGGCTGCCCGCTTCAAGCGCAGCCAACCCATACAGGAAATCGAATTCAGGATCTCCTTCCCAGTCTTCCAGATTGTCTTCGCTCAGCTCCAGGGCCTGCGCATATTGACCCATCGTAATCAGTCTATTCAACTCTACACTCGGAGACTCATTCTCGGCAGCAAAGGATTGGGTTCCGCTACATAGCACAGATATTGAGATTACCCACCACAGATGCTTTTTCATCGTTATTTCCGTTCTTACCCTGCGCCTGGATCTGGAAATCCGGAGTTCAGTGTAAATCAAAGGTCCGCAGCCTGGCAAATGTACCAAAAGGCAGGCATAAATCTTACTCTATTCGGGAAAGTGAGGTTATTGGTGGGGGTCGCAAGGGCATCGGCTATCTAATTTATTCGCATTTTACAGGTTTTAGTCGCAGGGGTGGTTGCTGTAGCTATTGAATTCTGTGGCCGTAGCGTACTCACGCTTGTCTATAACATGGGAAACCTTGGCAACAACGAACACCTCTGCCAGGCCCACATCGAGATCCCCCCTGGCGGATTTCCCCTGCAGGATATCGATCGCTGGCCTATAAGAGCGGTTGGATAAGGGTTATAAATGGGGGCGGGGTTTACTTCAGTTTTTGATTGAGCCGTTGCATGAAGTGATCGAGGTTGCTTTCAGCCTCGCAACGATATCGGAATGGGCCAACTTCTCCGCCCTCGCGAACTTTGAAATACCACAGATTCTTTTCACTAAACATGCGCTCACTGCGGGACTGGGTATTCGTTGTGGAAGTGGAATCTTGCTGGCGCGTGAGTGGTATTAGTAAAATCAACAGCCGTAGGGGTTTGGTCTCCGCTAGCTTAAGGTCACTACTAATAAAAAATTAGCTCTGACCAAGAATAAGTCAGCAGGTAACCCTAAGCTAGCGAGTAAGCGAAGATTAAACCCTGTTGCCAGTTATTAGAAGAACGCAAAATATATGCCATGTGATTTTTATCAAGCCTAAATATGGCTCGAAGCCGCTTTTATAATATTCTCTAATAACAACAGCATACGAGTTGTTTTGAAAATACGCGCGACTTTTTATGTGATTGGAAACAAAGAGATAGAAAAGTTTCCTAAGAAACAAAAAAATATTTTGTGAATTTTAATTTTATAAAAAAACATTACTCAAGACTCGATTAATGATTTAGCACGATCGTATGATTCCTGTGTATTGATATTCAGGAACTGGGCTGGGTCGTCAGCGGGAAAATTGACCAGCACATTCTTTAGTTTCGGAATTAAAAGTTTCGGGCCATAGATTCCATTTTCTATTGCCGTTTCAATCTCCGGCAAGGTGCTTAACGCCCACAGCGAAAACAAAGGCTGCAGCTGATCGTTGCAGATCGACCAGGCGACCTCGGCGTTGGCGTGGCTCAGTGCGCAGCTTAGTTTTGAAACCAGCCTGCTGGGAAAGCAAGGCACATCGGCGGCGAAGCAAGCCAGGTATTTTAGCCCGGCAACATGATTGCCACCTTGCAGTGCTCGCATAGCACTGGCTATTCCGATTAATGGGCCGGCAAAAGGATCTCGATAGTCAGCTATCAGGGCTAAGCCAAGGTATTCATATTTCTCCCTGTTACGATTAACGCTGATGAGTATTTCGGCGGACTCCGTTCTGGCATGGGCCACGACATGTTCGATTAGTGCCTTGCCGTCGAGTGGCAGCAGGGCCTTGTCCACCTGTTGCAGCCGAGTGGCCTTGCCTCCGGCGAGAATAACGGCTGCTATCTCGGATCGGTCTATCATCTGCCATGCCGCCTTAGCTGCTGCATTGTTGATTGCTTAAGGCAGCACAGATTACCTCAAAGCAAAGTCTCGCGCGTGGTTTTTCATCCTCGGCCGCATCCTCCAAGCAAAGATTGAATAGTCAATTTTGATATGGGAAAATCGCGCACCTTGCGATCCAAGGAACCCTACAATCTTGTTTCCGGGCTCCCCCGGCTATAAAGTCGCTAACTTATTGAAATTTATAGCAATCGAAGGCCGGGCTTTATTCGTTTACCTAGTTGTCGCGACTTGCTGGTATCGGAGTAGGTACGCGATGATCAGTTAAATCACGTCGAAGTTAGCTTTACCCCGGAACAAAAGAGGTTCAACCATGCGAGTTTCAGTAGAAACTACAGAATATTTAGAAAGGAAAATGACCATTGCCGTGCCTGCTGAACAGGTAGATACGGCAGTGAATACCCGTTTACATGAAGCGGCGAAAAATATGAATTTGAAGGGCTTCAGGAAAGGCAAAGTTCCCTTCAAGGTAATCAAGGGAAAGTTTGGTAAAAGTGTGCGCCAGGAAGTGGTGGGTGAGTTTATGAGCCAAACCTACTATGAGGCGATTAGTCAGGAAAGTCTGAAGCCGGCTGGACAACCGAAAATTGAGGCCACGAATATAACCGAAGGTGAAGATCTGGAGTTCACCGCGATATTCGAGGTGTATCCGGAGATTACCTTGCCTGATTTTTCGAAGTTGGAAGTGGAAAAGCTCAGCGCCGAGGTTGAAGAGGCTGATGTAGACGAAATGATTAAGACCCTGCGCCAGCAACGACAGACCTGGGAACTAGTTGAGCGCCCGGCGGCTATCGAAGATCTGGTTAATATCGACTATGTTGGCACCCTCGAGGGTGAAGAATTCGAAGGCGGCAAGGGCAGCGGAACCAAACTGGTGCTGGGATCGGAGCGCATGATTCCTGGTTTTGAAACCGGCATCGTCGGCAACAGTAGCGGCGAGGTTTTTGTGCTGGCCCTGGAATTTCCCGGGGAATATCACAATGCGGAATTAACTGGCAAACAGGTGGAGTTTGAAATCACATTGAATTCAGTCAGCACCCAGGTTTTACCGGAGATAGATGAAGAATTTTTCAAGAGCTTCGGTATCGACGAAGGTGGCAAACAGGCATTCAGGGAAGAAGTAAGCAGTAATATGCGGCGCGAACTGAAAGTATCCAGCCGCAGCAAGTTGAAGAACAAGGTAACGGATGCATTGATAGATGCCGTCGATGTCTCGGTGCCAGCGATATTGATTAGGGGAGAAATCCAGCAACTACGCGAGCAGACTTTGCAACAGATGGGCGCTGGCAAAAATATTGACCCAGCCATGTTGCCTGATGACTTATTCGAAGACCAGGCCAGGCGCCGGGTAGTGTTGGGGCTGGTCCTAGGTGAAGTGGTGCAGCAGCGGCAAATGACAGCGGATACGGCCAGGGTGCGAGAAGCAGTCGAGGAACTGGCTTCTACCTATGAATCTCCCGACGAGGTAATCAACTGGTATTATGGTAACAAGGAACAACTCGCCACGGTCGAGTCCACAGTCATTGAAGATCAGGTATTTGACCACATAATAGAAGCAGCCAATGTCCGCGAGACCAAGTTGAGCTACCAGGAAGTAATCAAGCCCGAGCCGAGTCCCGCGGCGGCGGCGAATACTCCAGAGACTGAGCAGCGACCAGGCGGGTCTGATTCCGAATCAGCACCAACACTGGCAGTTTAGGTTTTGTGAGCCTGGGTCGTTATTAACACAGAAGTGACCACCGCCAGCGAAGGCAAGAGTCACCCAAGCAGAGAGAATCCAATTCATGCCAAAAACGCAAGTTGTTACCCGTGCTGCCCTGGTTCCCATGGTGGTGGAGCAGACGGCACGGGGGGAACGCTCTTACGACATCTATTCCCGCCTGCTCAAAGATCGTGTCATCTTCATGACCGGTCAGGTGGAAGATCATATGGCGAATCTGATCGTGGCCCAGCTGCTATTTCTGGAGTCGGAGAACCCCGATAAGGACATCCATCTCTATATAAATTCGCCGGGTGGCTCGGTGACGGCCGGCTTGTCTATTTATGACACCATGCAGTTCATTCAACCCCATGTCAGCACGATGTGTATCGGTCAGGCCGTGAGTATGGGGGCGATGTTGCTGGCGGGTGGCGCCAAGGGTAAGCGTTATGCGCTGCCCCATTCCCGCTTGATGATCCACCAACCTAGCGGCGGGGCTCAGGGACAGGCATCAGATATTGAAATACAAGCTAATGAAATCATCAAGATGAGAGATAAACTTAATGTCTTACTTTCGAAACATACCGGTCAGGAAGTGGCGACAATAGCCCGTGATACCGAGCGTGATAATTACATGAGCGCGGCACAAGCGCTGAAATATGGTCTGGTGGATAAAGTAATTGAAGCAAGAGTAGATAATAAAAGGAAGGAAAAAGAATGAATCCGGCTATAATCAACGTTCTCAGGCGTGCAATTGAAAGGTATTGCCTGCAACTTTGGGCGCGTGGGCCTATTCGCTGATGTAGCTTGGGGCCAGCTTGAAATTGAGATAGAAGCCGGCGCGCGAACCGGTTTTTATACCGCTGCAGTGATATGAAGATTGGCTTTGCTGCATAATCAGTAAACTAAATTTTGATTGAATAAGGCTATAACTAAGGCTAGATATGTCAGATGATCGCTATAACAAGGGGGATGATACCGGCAAACTGCTGTATTGCTCTTTTTGCGGCAAGAGTCAGCATGAGGTGCAAAAACTCATCGCCGGCCCATCGGTTTTTGTCTGCGATGAATGTGTAGATCTCTGCAATGACATTATCCGCGAAGAAGTACAGGAAAAAGATACCGACCCAGGGAGCCACAAATTACCCATTCCCGCGGAGATCAAGAGCACCCTCGATGAGTACGTAATAGGCCAGGAAAGCGCCAAGAAAGTACTCTCCGTCGCCGTTTATAATCACTACAAGCGATTGAATTACGATAAGGCCAGCGCAGAGGTTGAACTCAGCAAGAGCAATATTCTCATGGTGGGGCCAACCGGTACCGGCAAGACCCTGCTGGCTGAGACACTGGCACGACTGCTGGACGTCCCTTTTACTATTGCAGATGCAACCACGCTTACCGAAGCAGGCTATGTCGGTGAAGATGTGGAAAATATCATTCAGAAGTTGCTGCAGAAGTGTGATTACGACGTCGAAAAAGCACAGATCGGTATCGTCTACATCGATGAGATTGACAAGATTTCTCGCAAATCTGATAACCCGTCTATCACCAGAGATGTTTCCGGCGAGGGGGTACAACAGGCTTTACTCAAATTAATCGAAGGTACGGTGGCGTCGGTGCCACCACAGGGTGGGCGTAAACATCCCCAGCAAGAATTCCTGCAGGTCGACACCTCGGATATTTTGTTTATTTGCGGTGGTGCTTTTGCTGGCCTGGAGAAAATTATTCGAGACCGTTCCGACAAGAGCGGAATCGGGTTTACCGCAGAGGTTCGGGGCAAGGAATCGGAGGAACAGGTCGGTGAAACTCTGCGCGGCGTGGAGCCGGAAGATCTGGTCAAGTACGGATTGATTCCGGAGTTTGTGGGTCGTCTACCGATGATAGCTACCCTGGATGAATTAGACCTGGATGCGCTGATTCGCATCATTCGGGAGCCGAAAAATTCCCTTACCAAACAATATATCAAGCTTTTCGAGATGGAAGGTGTGGATATTCAATTCAGGGAGGACGCCCTGACTGCTATCGCCCGCAAGGCACAGGAACGAAAAACCGGGGCCAGGGGTTTGCGCTCAATCATGGAAGTAGTGCTGCTGGATACCATGTACAAAATTCCGTCCCTGCAGAATGTGAGCAAGGTCATAATCGACGCCGCCGTGATAGAGGGTGATTCCGAGCCCCTGCTCATGTACGAAAATATCGAGCAACAGAGCAAGTCGGCCGCCGACGAATAATTCTGTTCCCGGACCTTGATATTCCAAGTCCCTGGCTCCATCTTTGACTTGAGAAACAATGAATGCTTGTTCAGAGGCTCCTCAGCTTCTCAGTAAGTAGCGACATTTACAAAGAGCGTCATTAATTTCCAAGAGTAGTCTATGAGCGTGTCTACGGATCTTAGCATTAAGACCACACTGCCCCTCCTGCCACTTCGGGACGTGGTGGTTTACCCTCAAATTGTGCAACCTCTGTTTGTCGGTCGACCGAAGTCTATCAAGGCGCTGGAGATTGCCATGGCTAGCGACAAACAGGTCTTGCTGGTGGCGCAAAAAAGCGCATCGGAAGATGAACCCGGGCTTCGCGATCTGTTCAAGATCGGGACAATATCTACCATCTTGCAATTAATCAGACTGCCCGATGGTACTGTGAAGGTGCTGGTCGAAGGCTTGGATCGCGCCAGCATCAGGAATATCTCCTTCGATGAGGATTACTTCAAGGCTGAAACTACCTCGTTAACACCCGAAGCGATTCCGGACAAGGAATCGGCTGTGTTAATAAGATCCCTGTTGTCCCAGTTCGACCAATACGTGCAGTTAAGTAAAAAAATCCCACCGGAGGTGATGACCTCTATCGCCAGCATCGACTCGCCTGGGCGCCTGGTGGATACCATCGCCTCGCACATGGCCTTGCAACTGCAAGAGAAACAAAATCTGCTGGAATTAGCGGGATTGAAGACGCGAATAGAACATCTTATGGCGCTTATCGAATCCGAGATCGATTTGTTTCAGGTCGAGAAACGCATCCGCGGGCGGGTAAAAAAACAGATGGAAAAAAGCCAGCGCGAGTACTATTTGAACGAACAAATGAAGGCCATTCAGAAGGAAATGGGTGAACTGGAAGAAGTGCCCAACGAAGCAGAGGAATTAAAGCAGCGCATCGATGCCGCCGGTATGCCGAAGGATGCGAAAGCGAAAGCTTTATCTGAATTAAATAAACTCAAACTGATGTCGCCCATGTCCTCGGAAGCATCGGTGGTAAGAACCTATCTCGATTGGTTAACTGGTGTTCCCTGGAAGAAACGCAGCAAGGTCAGGCTGGATTTGGCCAAGGCGGAAGAAATTCTTGAGGCTGACCACTATGGCTTAAAAGAAGTAAAAGAGCGAATCCTGGAATATCTGGCGGTGCAGAAGCGGGTCAAGAAACTCAAGGGTCCGATCTTGTGCCTCGTCGGCCCTCCCGGTGTGGGTAAGACATCCCTGGGTGAATCGATTGCCCGAGCTACCAATCGCAAATTTGTGCGTATGGCGCTTGGTGGTGTCAGAGATGAGGCGGAAATTCGTGGCCACCGTCGCACTTATATTGGGTCACTGCCGGGTAAGTTGTTGCAAAAATTATCCAAGGTAGGGGTGAAAAACCCACTGTTTCTGTTAGACGAAATTGATAAAATGGGTATGGATAACCGGGGTGACCCAGCTTCCGCCCTATTAGAAGTGTTAGATCCGGAACAAAACAATCGCTTCAACGATCACTATCTTGAAATCGACTACGACCTCTCGGAAGTGATGTTTGTCTGCACCTCCAATAGTATGAACATCCCGGATGCCTTGTTGGACCGAATGGAAGTGATTCGCCTGCCAGGCTATACAGAAGATGAGAAACTGAATATCGCGGACCGTTATCTGGTGCCAAAACAGAAGGAAAATAGTGGCCTGGCAGATGATGAACTGAAGATCGAAGACGGGCCGATACGGGATATGATCCGTTATTATACCCGGGAGGCTGGGGTTCGGGGTCTGGAAAGGGAAATCGCCAAGATTTGTCGGAAAGTTGTCAAGAAGAACACCGACACCAAGCAACCAAAGCCCATGACCCTCTCCTCGGAACTGCTGGAAAAGTATTCCGGCGTTCGCAAATACGACTTCGGCAAGGCGGAAGAGGAAAATATTATTGGCCAGGTTAATGGTCTGGCCTGGACCCAGGTCGGTGGCGAATTATTGACCATCGAAGCGATTGCTGTGACCGGTAAGGGCAAGACGATCATGACCGGCTCCTTGGGTGATGTGATGCAGGAGTCGATACAGGCAGCCTTCACCGTAGTGCGGAGTCGGGCCCAGCCCCTCGGCCTGCGAACAAGCTTTCATGAAAAATTTGATTTGCATATTCACGTCCCGGAAGGAGCCACGCCTAAAGATGGACCCAGTGCAGGTGTCGGTATGTGTACAGCATTGGTTTCGGCACTAACTGCAATTCCAGTGAAGTCCGATGTGGCGATGACCGGAGAAATTACATTGCGTGGACAGGTGTTAAAAATTGGTGGACTGAAGGAAAAACTGCTGGCGGCCCATCGCGGAAACATTAAAACTGTAATCATTCCGGCCGATAATGAAAGAGACTTAATTGAGATTCCAGACAATATAAAAACCGATTTGAAAATAGTTCCGGTGCGCTGGATCGACCAGGTTTTAGAACACGCACTGCAATATCAGCCGACGCCATTAAGTAGTGATGAAAACCAGAAACAGGAAAAAAAAGCGAAGCGGGAAGATATTGCTAAAGCAAGTGACAAGAAACATGTAAATACACACTAAATTTAAGTGTTTTCGGTTGACATGACTTTCCTGCTATTGGTATAAAGACTCAGGCATACAGCAGGAATAGGACAAACTTTAGGGATCGAATTAGTTCCAATCAATGCTCTGGGATTCTGCATTGAAATCGTCGAAAGATAATTTGTATCGGTGTAGAAACTGGGCATTCATCGATAGAATTTTTACATTAATAAAAAGGGGATAACGTGAATAAATCAGAATTAGTAGATGCAGTCGCTACCAGCGCGGACCTTCCTAAGGCTGCTGCGGGTCGAGCAATCGATGCGATGATTGATGCTATTACAGACTCGTTAAAAAAAGAAGAACCCGTCGTGTTGGTGGGGTTTGGTACCTTCGCTACGAAACATAGAGCGGCGCGTATTGGTCGTAATCCACAAACCGGTGAGCCGATTCAAATTAAAGCGGCGAAAGTGCCAAGCTTTAAGGCAGGTAAAGCGCTTAAGGATACAGTTAATACGCTGGCTTACGCTTACGTTTAAGGATGCAATTAATACGCTGGCTTAAGTTGTTTTAAAACCAGTTTGGAAACTGCTGCTTTACGCTATGTTACAAGAGTGGCAGCTTTGCCTGGCAATAAGCATAACGTAATAATAGCTAACAATAGGTAATGGATGCTCTCGTCCTTGGCGAGTCTAGCATCAACATTCAAGGGCGCATCTAATTTGGTGCGCCTTTTTGGTTTCACCTAGTATTTTGCAGAGTTAGTTTGGGTGCTGTTGAAAGAGTGTAATGTTACTGCCGATTATTTTCTGGCAGAGGAAGGTTTTAGACAATTATGTTGCAAGATATTCGGGACAATTCACAGGGCGTCATCGCCAAGATCATCATTGGACTCATCATAGCCGTATTTGCGCTGTTCGGAGTCGATTCCATCATTGGAGGATTTACCACCGCGCCGCCAGTGGCAGAAGTTAACGGTGAGGAAATTAATGAAGCCCAGTTGCAGTTTAGTACCCGGTCACTGATTAATTCGATTGGCTCCGGGATCGATTCCCTGGATCAAGGCCTGTTGCAACAAATTGCATTGAGCCAGCTGATAGAGGAGACGGTGTTACGGCAGTCGGCTGAAAATGCCGACATGAGCATCTCCAGCGACCACATCGACCGGGCGATTATTCAGACTCCTCAATTTCAGCTAAACGGCGAATTCGATTCAGAGCTGGCGGTTCGAACCATGGCCAGCCAGGGCTACAGCGTGCCAACTTATCGCCAACTCTTACGCCAGCAGATGCTGTTGTCGCAGGTGGCGAGTGCATATTCGAGTTCAAATTTTGTCACTGAATCCGAGTTAAAGAGGCTGGCAGAGCTGTCGGCACAAACTCGCGATTTTAGGTATCTGTCCATCCCCATGGGCGCCAGGACGCTGGGGATGGTGATTGGCGATGACGAAATTCAATCCTATTACAATGACAATCAGTCGAATTTTACTAAAGAAGAGACGGTGGTGGTGAGTTACGTGCTGCTGGATCAACTAGCAATTGCCGCCGCGATCGAAGTAGACGAAGACGAACTATTAGCACAGTACGAACAGGAACGTGAGGCCTTCGAAGGGTCGACTGAGAGACGAGCCTCACATATCCTGTTCGAAGTAGGTGGCGAACGATCGCAGCAACAAGCTCTGCAGCAGGCTGCACAAGCCCGGCAGCGCATCATCGACGGAGAGGATTTTGCGGTTGTAGCATTGGAACTTTCCAGCGATGTGGTATCGGCAGAAGAGGGTGGTGATATCGGCTACACCGGCGGTAGCGCGTTCCCGGCCGAAATCGAAACCGCACTAAACAGCATGGCAGTCGATGAGATATCCGTGCCGATTGTTACCGAGTTTGGAGTTCACATAGTCAAGCTCACCGAGGATTCCGAAAATGAATTTGTATCCTACGATGAAGTTTCCGCCAGAATAGAGCAGGAGTTCAAGAGTGCTCAGGTAGCCCTAATCTACGCAGAGCGTCTAGAAGATCTGTCCAATCTTGCATTTGAAACGGGTGATTTACAGACGATAGCAACAGATTTGGATTTAGAAGTCCTGGAAAGTAAGGCTTTCGGTCGAAGCGGCGGCAACAGTATTTTTTCCAATCAGTCGGTGATTGCAGCGGCATTTTCCGATGACGTTTTGCTGGACGGCAATAACAGTGAAGTGGTGGAACTGGACTCCAGCAAGAGTGTGGTACTAAGGGTTAAGCAATTTGATGAATCCAGTATTCGACCGCTGAGCGAAGTAGAGTCAGAGATCGCAGTACTGTTGCGTACTCAGATGGAACGAGATGCGGTACAGGCTCTCGGTGATGAAATATTGAGCGTCATCGAGACGGGCGCCGACCTGGATGATGTATTGGTGAGTAACGAGCTTGAGTGGATTGAGGAGAAAGCTGCAGCGAGAGTCGCCTTCAATATTAACCGTCAAATACTGCAACAGGTATTTGCCATGCGGGCGCCACAGGATGGCCCGGAACGGGCCGATATCACCCTCGACAACAGCACCTTTGTGCTTATCGAATTAACCCAGGTGGACCCGGGATCGCTGGAATCCCTACAACAAGAAGAACGAAACGCGATGACCAACGCCCTGCTGACAGATTTGGGCTCCAGTGATTTTCGGGCCTTCGTCGCTAATTTACGGGAGACTGCCGAGATCCAGCAATCTACCAACGCCTTCGACACATTTTAGCTGGAATACAAGCCGCGGTTTAAGGCAGAGACTTTGCATACTTAACCAGCGGTTCCTTGGAGGCAGCAGCGCTAATCTGTCTCAGATTGATTCAGAAATCCCATCGCGGTCGTATTGAAACCGCCATCGACATACAGAATTTCTCCGCTGATCCCAGAGGCTAGATCGGAACACAGAAAGCTTGCTGCACTGCCCACTTCCTCGATAGTAACGTTGCGACGCAAAGGTGTTTGCCCGGCATTGTGTTGTAACATTTTCCGGAAACTCTTGATTCCCGCCGCCGCCAGCGTTCTTATGGGGCCGGCTGAAATGGCATTTACCCGCGTCCCGGCGGGCCCGAGGCTGGCTGCCATATAGCGGACATTCGCTTCCAGACTCGCCTTGGCCAGCCCCATCACGTTGTAATTGGGCAGGCTGCGTATTGCGCCCAGATAGCTTAGCGTTAGCAGGGAGCCGTTGCGGCCGTCCATAAGTGCTCTAGCAGCCTGTGCTAGCGCTACGAAGCTATAGGAGCTGATCTCGTGGGCCATCAGAAAGCCCTCGCGAGTGGTGACATCGACATAGTTACCATCCAGTTCATTGGCCGGGGCATAGGCAAGGCAGTGAACCAGGCCATCGAGGCCATCCCAGTTTGCGGACAGAGACGAAAATAAATTCTGAATTTCTTCATCCCTGGTGACATCACAGGGATAGACAAGATCTGAGCCGTAGGATTCGGCAATTTTCAGGACACGGTCCTTCAGTCTTTCATTCTGATAGCTAAAGGCGAGTTCGGCGCCCTCTTTATGCATGGCCGCAGCGATACCCGAGGCAATGGAGAGTTTACTGGCTACTCCCAAAATCAATACACGCTTACCTGCTAAAAAACCCATATTTCAATCCCGCAGAACCCTTGTCGAAGAAGATTTTATTTTACTGCAAACAGGAACTATTTTCCCGTGGTGAACGGTTGACGGCATAGCCGGTGAAATACGTCGCTGCTGCCGCCGTCCTGCTGCACTATTTGATGCCATGCATATAGTATTTTAATAAGGGTACCAGCAGGATGCATAGCACGCCGGCGCCGATGCTATACCAGCCAGCGGTACTATAGACTTCCATGTACGTAGCCAGCGCCGCCCCCGGATCGACGACCTCGCCCCCAATCGTGTCTGAGCCGGTCATCGCGGCAATCGTCCCGGACACGTAGTTGCCGGCCGCTGAAGCAAGAAACCAACATCCCATCATCATGCCCACAACCTTTGGCGCCGACAATTTTGTGGTCATCGATAGACCTACCGGGGAGATGCAGAGCTCGCCCGTGGTATGCAGCAAGTACAGCAGCACCAGCCATACCAGTGCGACCTGGGTAGGATCGCTGGCCAGGGATGCGCCATAGACCAGGAATAGGAAGCCCAATCCCAGTTGGATCAACGACAATGCAAATTTCATCGGCGTGGAAGGCTCCCAGCCGCGACGAGCAAGGTATAACCAGCCGGCACTGAAGATCGGTGCAAGGGTAATGATGAAGAAGGCATTCACCGACTGAAAAGCAGCGGCGGGAATTTCGAAACCAAAGACGATACGATCTACATTTCTATCGGTCATCAAATTGAGTGAGCTGCCGGTCTGCTCGAACAGACCCCAGAATACGATCTGGTAGCTCATCAGGAACAGGCAGACGATCATTCTGTTTCTGTCCTCACGCTCGCATTTTGTAAAGGCGTAGCCGATAACGATGGCTGTCATCGAAACCAGAGACAGGCTGAGGATGCCTCCTACTACCGCGCGAAACTGAATCAACTGCCAGAATACCAACACACCAAGCAGGGAAAGTAGATAGACCAGAATTTCGCGGTTAAGCCCGAAACCGATATTCTGTGACAATAAGGCGGGATTAGAGGGTTGGCCAGCATCACCAAACAAGTGGCGTCCGCGTAAAAATACCACGAGTCCCGCCAGCATGCCTACGCCAGCTGCGCCGAATCCCCAGCTGAATCCCTTGTACTGCAATAAAAATCCACAGGCGATGGCGCCGAGAAAGGATCCCAGATTGATGCCCATATAAAACAGGGTAAAGGCCCCATCTCTTCTGGCGTCTTTACGCTCATACATGGAACCAACCAGAGTCGATATATTGGCTTTGAGGAATCCTACCCCCATGATTATTAGCGCCAGCGACAGGTAGAACAGCTGCAAGTAGAACGGATCTCGTTGTACCTCGATCTGACCACGTACGGTGACTTCCATGGCCTGCGCTCCCTCGATCGCCATGCCTGCATGCCCGGCGACCAGGAGCAGGGCACCTAGAATCACCGCTTTAGAGGGTCCCAGATAGCGGTCGGCTACCATTCCTCCTATAACAGGTGTTATATACACCAGCGAAATATAGGCACCGTAGATTCCGGCTGCGGCCCCATCCGTAAACAGGAAGTGCTGGGTAAGATAAAAGATCAGCAAGGCGCGCATGCCGTAGTAGCTGAAGCGTTCCCACATCTCGGTGAGGAAGCAAACCACCAGGCCGGTGGGATGCCCGAGGAATTCGCCGGTGCCGGTACGGTTGATGGCGGTATCTGTCATGACTAATTAAGCTCCGATAACCCCAGCGGTGAGATTTGTATCAGCTGGCCTGGATAGATTATGTGGTTAGAATCAATGCTATTCCATAATAACAAGTCTTCCAGGGACGTATTGAAGCGTGCTGCGATCCTGGCCATGGAATCGCCCGATCTCACCAGGTAAGTCTCCTCGCTGGCAGAGGGTGGCGTCTCCGTGCCGCCGTCGGTCTCGGAAATAGCGAAGCTTAAGTCCAGAATTTGTCCACGTTGCAATATCGAATCCAGCTCGATCTGATTCCAACTGGCGATATCTCTGGATCTCAGGTCGTATCGCTTCGCTATGCTCCATAAATTATCGCCGCGTCTTACCCTGTGACTAGCGGGCAGGGTCATGGGAGCGCGCCGGCTCAGGGGCAATGAGGGAATGCTGAAAAGTGAGAGATCGGCGCCGAGGTTGTCGAGGCGGGGAATCAATAGAGATCTTCCTGCAATGATCTGACTGCCTTGAATTTGGTTAACCGTCTGCAAAATGTCGACTCGGGTGCCCAATCTGCGTGCGATACCACCGAGGGTGTCTCCCGCTGCGATCTGATAACGATCCCAGCTTGGCAGTTCAGTCTGGTGCAGGGTTTGCAATCCAGTCAGGAGTGCCTCGGCGTTCTCTGGCGGCAGCAACAAGGTCTGAGGATGATCCGGATGGGTAGCCCACTGCAGATAGCCCGGATTCAGTGCGCGTAACTCGGCGTAGCCAATCTGCGCCAATTCTGCAGCCTGGGCGATATTGATCTGGGCGCCAATTTCTACCGACGACAGCGCTGCTGAGTTTGGAATCCGCCGTAATTCGACTCCAAAAGCTTCGCTGTCGGAAATAATTTTAGCCAGGGCAAGGATCTTGGCGACGTGAGCGTGAGTTTCGCGGGCAAGGGGCAGACTCCAGAAATCGATGATCGCAGCCTCCTGGCCGCTGTTTCTTATTGCCCTGCGCAGATTGCCATCTCCGGTGTTATAGGCGGCAAGTGCCAACATCCAGTTCTCATCGAACTGGTCATAAAGAATTTGTAAATAATTCAGTGCCGCGATGGTAGCGGCTTGAGGTTCTCTCCTGGCATCGTACCACCAATCCTGCTGTAGTCCGAAACTCTTCCCGGTGGCACCGATAAATTGCCAGAGTCCAACCGCGTGTTCCCTGGAATAGGCATTGGGATCAAAAGTGCTTTCTACTATCGGTACCAGGGCCAGTTCCTGGGGTAGGTGACGGCGATCGATCTCCTCGACAATCCAATAGAGAAACGGCGCCGCTCGCTCGGTGATGAGATCAAAATAACGTTGATTGCCAGTATAGGATTGCAGACGTGAAACCACTTCTGGCTGGGCGTAGTCATCCCCGAGTTGAAATCCGGCTTGCATGCGTTGCCACAAATCGTCGTAGCCCGCCGCGACCGGTGTGATGATGTTAATGGGAGCGGCGGTGACGCCTATGGAGGTCACGGCGGCGGCCGGGTTCGGTGCCGCTACGGCGACGGTTGCAGCATCACGGGTATTTTCCGGAGTTGTCTGGCAGCTGAGAAGGGTGCCGATGCAAGCTAGCAAGCACAGGCGTCGAAACAGGGAGCGGGTATCGAATTGACGCATAGAGTACGGCGAGGATTTCAAAAACCGCCTTTCCAGCCTCTCGTTGTTAGGAATAATTCAACTGACTCGAGACCAGCCTGAATTCCTGTACTGTGATTCAATGCTGAACCCGATTTAGCACCGACGCTTGCGTAGGCAGTAATCGCCCAGCTAGTTTCGCCGCTGAAGCAAATAAGCGTATGCATTGTCGTCATCATAGTTATTCTTATTACCACAAAATCGACATGATATAGTGACTATTCTTTAATACAAGCCATTATTCAGAGGCGTCTAGATCTGTTGCGGGTGTACTAATCCGGTAAAGATGGTTAAATTCTGGTCTGCTGGCAGACGAATGAGAGTACGGGTAAAAAGTATGAACTTATTGTCTAAACATAAAACTCGGCGACGGCTGCTTAGGGGCATGCCGGATTCCGACGAGTTGAGTTCCCTGGTGGGCCAATGGTTTCAGTCGCCACAAGGTATTGCGGTACTTCGGGTCGAACAGACTCTGGTGACGCCGATCATCAGTCGTCTGTTCGGATATCATATCCTTCAGGTCGGCTGCAACAATGAGGTATCTCTGATCGGGGACAGCCCGGTCGGACATAAGATAACTTTTGTTCCCGTGCATCGACCTGGATCGACGCAACCGGTGGCGAATAACGAGGAGTTACCACTGGCAAACGGTAGTATCGATGTCGTGGTTTTACATCATGCTCTCGATTTCACCGATGACAGCCATCGCTTGCTGAGAGAAGTGACTCGTGTGTTGCGCCCCGGGGGGCAGATGCTGATCATAGGTTTTAACCCCATCAGCTACTGGGGGCTGTGGAAGTTTTTCAAACGCAGAATCAATATTCCCTGGCGCGGACGATTTATTTCACGCAAGCGCATCAGTGATTGGCTGCATTTGCTGGAATTGCATATCGAATCGGTGGATTACGGAGTACATTTCCTGCCGCTAAATTTTTCACGACTGCTGCGCTACGCCGATAAGCTTGAAAAATTCGGTGCCTCGATCAAGAGCCCGTTTGGGGGCGCGTACTTTATACTTTGTATTAAACAACGCATTCCTTTAACTCCAATCCTGCCAAAGTGGCGATCATTACGGAGTCGCGCCACGGTCATACCGGCGGCGGAAAACGTCCGCGCTAAAATTCACTAACAGCAATCCATTAGTCAAATTAAAAACCAAAACCGATTCCTGGTAGCGAGAATTATCCATGCAACAAGTGGTTGAAATATATACAGATGGCGCCTGTCGCGGAAACCCCGGCAGAGGTGGTTGGGGGGTTTTGTTGCGCTATGGCGGCGTTGAAAAGTCACTATATGGTGGCGAGGTGATGACAACCAATAATCGCATGGAACTGACTGCTGCAATCAAAGGGCTGGAAGCGCTGACCAAATCCTGCAGCGTGCGCATTACCACCGATTCCAAGTATGTGTTAACCGGCATCACCGAATGGGTGAGTAACTGGAAGCAGAAAAATTGGAAAACGGCTAACAGAAAACCTGTTCTTAATGTGGAATTATGGAAACGGCTTGACGAACTCGTTGAGTTACACCAAATTGAGTGGCACTGGGTGAAGGGCCACAGTGGCCACCCCGAAAATGAGATTGCCGATCAGCTTGCCAATTGTGGCATCGACGAATTGGACCTCTGATTCCTCGGCTCGACGATCAAGAAATCCCCAGGGATGAATTCATGAGACAGATAATCCTCGATACTGAAACAACCGGACTGGACCCACTGCAAGGCCACCGAATTATCGAGATCGGCTGCGTAGAGTTGGAAGACCGGAAACTCACCGGCAATCGCTATCAGTGCTATCTCAATCCCGAGAGAGAGGTCGATATCGCTGCCATGGAAGTGCATGGAATCACCAATGAATTTCTTGCTGACAAGCCTGTCTTCGCCCAGGAGGAGGCCGAATTCATTAAATTTGTCCGTGGCGCCGAATTGCTTATTCACAATGCGCCCTTCGATATTGGATTTCTCAACAACGAGTTGCGGCTTTCGAATGCTGGCAACAAGCAGATGGAAGATCTGTGCGGCGTGCTGGATACCCTGGTATTGGCCAGAGCGAAGCATCCCGGGCAGCGCAATAGCCTTGATGCCTTGTGTAAACGCTACCACGTGGATAACACCCAACGGGTGCTCCACGGCGCGCTGCTCGATGCGGAGATACTGGCGGATGTCTATCTGATGATGACCAGCGGCCAGTCCAGCCTGCTGCTACAAGACGAACCCGAAGAAGTCATGAAGCGTCGCCGTAAGGCCAGAAAGCTCGATCCACAGCGGACGCCGCTTCGCGTTATTATGGCCGCGCCAAACGAATTGCGAGCACATCAGGATCGATTGCAGGAAATCGGGAAAAATAGCGAGCAGGGTTGCCTCTGGCTCGATCTCGACTCCGACTGAGGCTACTGGCAGTGCCAGGAAGCCAGACCTTCGGTGGACCCATGATCTGGCAGGTTTACCTTGAATAGGCCAGGCATAAGCTTTAATATCTAGCGCTTTTGAGCTAATCAGTCCCGGTAAAAACTCAATAAATACAGTGGACTGAAGTGGATTTAATTGAAAATCATTCGCGGATTAGCCGAATATTGCCGCAGAAACAGGCGCAAAACCTGATGGGGAATTAAACGTATGGAAGAACTTGTCTGGAATACCGAAATGCTGGTATCTGCTCTGGTGTTGTTTTTCACATTCGTCGCCATATTTACCGAGGGCATCCACGGTATTCATCGAGTCAAGTGCGGGATGGCCGGCGCGGCTACCATGATTGTGGCGGGCCAGATGTTCAGTTTTTACAATCCCGAAGATGCGGTCCATGCCATCGACTGGAATGTGGTATTCCTGCTGGGTGGCATGATGACCATCGTCGCCATTATGATCCCCACCGGTGGATTTCAGCAACTCGCTTATGCCATCGCCGACTACAGCAAGGGTCGCCTGTTTCTGTTAATGGTGCTGATGGGAACTCTGGTTACCGTGCTTTCCCTGTTGCTCGACAATGTCACTACGGTCGTCATATTCGGGCCGCTGATTATCTTGATCTGTCAGTCTTTACGTGTCAGTGCGATTCCATTTTTGTTGGCGGCCGCGCTGCTGTCTGACACCGGCGGTGTGGCTACACTGGTCGGCGACCCACCAAATCTGATGATCGGTTCCGCTGCGGACATCAATTTTAATGACTTTGTCATTCACATGGGGGGCATGGTTTTTTTCGCCTGGATCATCATCGTGTTTTTTCTTCGTTATCTGTTCAAGGAAGAGCTCGCAGTCACCCCCCATGAGTTAGATCTCAGCGATCGAGCCCCGTTGTCTGATCCTAAAACCTGGTATGGCGCGCTGGCGGTGCTGGGCGTAATGGTCATCGGTTTCATCATGCACGGAAGACTGGATTGGGAGCCGTGGTTTGTGACGGCACTAGGATTAACGGCGCTGGTATTTATCGGTAAAGACATCGACATGGAAGAGGCCTTCGCCCATACGGAACTGGGCTTGCTGATGTTTTTTATCTCCCTGTTTATCATTGTCGGTGGCGTAGAACACAGTCAATTTCTTGAATTTCTCGGGACCTTCATCGTACCTTTTGTGGAGAGTGATCTACTGACGGCGACTATCCTCTTGATGTGGGTGTCGGCGGTATTGTCGGCAGCAATCGACAATATACCTTTCACCGCCGCCATGATCCCCATTATCTTGGGCATGGAGGCGCAGGGGATCAATGTGACACCACTGTGGTGGGGATTGGCTGCCGGAGTGGGAATGGGTGGAAACGGCACGCATCTGGGCTCCACCGCCAACGTCTTCATCGTCACCATCTCCGAAAAGATGGCGAAGGATGTCGGTGATCCCAGCCTGGCGATTACTCCTGGCTTGTGGTTCAGGAAGGGCTTGCCGGTAATGCTGCTGACCCTGATCTCCTGTACGGTCATCATGTATTTTTTCTTCGATTTCTTCGCCGAACCACTGACTTAATCCAGGTAAGCGCGTTGCAGCTTTGGTGCGGAGCGCAAACCCCAGGCACTGACCCTTGCGATGCCTGCCTCAACTTGTCTATGGATTATCGCTTCCCATGCGCTGGGCATCAGCATCGGAGTAGGCTAAGTTAAAGCTTATGGTTCAACGCGGCTATTTTCCAACATTCGACGAGCTGTTAGAGACGGATCGATTCATCCTGATTTATGATAATCAGATCGTGGTCCGGGGAAATGAATTAGTCTGGGAGAAGTCGGAAATACACGCCATATTGTCAGTTGGCGCCGAGCTGTTCTTGGTTGAAGAAGATGCGACAACGACGTTTATCGCGGTTCATACCAGGGAAAACCCGGCTCAGTTACTGCGGGCGGAAAACCGTTCCTTACGCAGCTTATTATTTGAGCGTGGCGAACTTGCCCTGGCCCTTGCCGGAAAGGCCAGCCAGATACTGGATTGGTATACTGCACACAGGCACTGCGGCGCTTGTGGCGCGCTGACAATTCAACATAAGTCTGAGAGAGCGGTTCATTGCACGGCCTGTGATCGGCAGTATTTTCCCCGCATCAATCCCTGTGCGATTATGCTGGTGGTGAAGGGGGATCAATTACTACTCGCTCGTAGTGCCAGGTTTACATCCGGGTTTTATAGCTGCCTTGCAGGTTTTATCGAAGTAGGTGAGACTCCTGAACAAACTGTAGTGCGGGAAGTCAAAGAAGAAGTGGGAATAGAGGTCGGGAATATCCGTTATATCAAGAGCCAGTCCTGGCCTTTTCCGTCGCAATTGATGCTGGGGTTTATTGCAGATTACAAGGCAGGGGAGATTGTGGTGGCGCCGGAGGAGATAGCAGAGGCGCATTGGTATGACGTGCATTCTCTGCCTAAGGTGCCATCCCCTGCTATCAGCGTGGCAGGGGAATTGATTAAAACCTTTGTAAATCATATCAAACAGCGTCAGTTTGGAAACAAGAGCGCCGGACATGATTCACAGTCAATATTTTAAGCACAGGAGTAAGACCCTTGGAATATTTAATCCAGTACGGGATGTTTTTCGCCAAGGTGGCGACGATCGTCGTAGCAATCATCATCGTGCTTGGTGCTATTGTATCCAGCGGCAGTCGCCAGAAAAAAGCTGACAAGAAGGGCAGCATCAGGGTCACCCCCCTGAATGATCATTTTGATGAAATGCGGGAAAGACTGCGAGAGTCTGTACTCGATAAAGATCAGCTGAAGAAAATTCACAAACAAGAAAAGAAAGCAGCCAAGGCGGAACATAAGCGCGCCAGGGAAAAGGAAAAACAAAAAACCAAAGAAGGGTCGGAAGCAGATTCGAGGGCTGTCGATGATCGGAAAAAGCGCAGCTACGTGCTGAATTTCAAGGGCGACTTGGCCGCCGAAGCGGTGACCGCACTGCGCGAGGAAATAACAGCGATTCTCACTCTGGCAGAAAAGGCCGACGAAGTGATCCTGAAACTTGAGAGCCCTGGCGGCATGGTGCACGCTTATGGCCTGGCTTCATCGCAGCTGCTAAGAATAAAAAATGCCGGTATCCCGCTGACGATTTGTGTCGACAAGGTGGCGGCCAGCGGTGGTTACATGATGGCCTGCCTGGCCGATAAACTGGTTTCGGCGCCATTTGCCATCATCGGGTCTATTGGAGTGTTGGTGCAGGTGCCTAACTTTCATCGAGTCTTGAAAAAGAACGATGTCGATTATGAGATTGTCAGCGCGGGGGAGTTTAAACGCACCATGACTATCTTCGGTGAGATAACGAAGAAGGGTAAGGCCAAGGTGCAGGAAGATGTGGAGACGATTCACGGTATCTTTAAGCAGTGGGTGAAGGACCACCGTCCCAGTGTCGACATAGATAAAATTTCCACCGGAGAAACCTGGGTGGGTATGCAGGCGAAGGAACGCTACATGGTGGATGAGATTAAAACCAGCGATGAATGCATTCTGACTGCCTGTGAAACGGCAGATGTATTCGAGCTGGAATTCGAGTTAAAAAAATCCATTCAGGACAAGCTGAGTTCGGCTATTCCGGGAATAGTAGAGAAGGTGCTTATGAGCTGGAGCAACAAATCGAGAATTAACGATTATCAATAACCGAAACCTGTTTAACTGGGCGGATTAGATCCTTGGAAAAATTTAAGTCATTGTTAGTAGAAGAAGTAGCGGAAAAGCAATTTCAGGCAAGTATCAGGCAACGTGATCTTGCTGAATTACCGGAAGGTGATGTGCTTGTTCGTGTGCAGTATTCATCCCTGAATTATAAAGATGCCCTATCGGCAAGCGGCAACAAGGCGGTGACGCAATCCTATCCCCATACGCCCGGCATCGATGCGGCTGGCAAGGTAGTGATGAGCACGAGTCCGGATTTTGTCGAAGGCGATGAAGTGATTGTCACCGGCTACGACCTGGGAATGAATACTTCTGGCGGATTCGCTCAGCTTATCCGGGTGCCTGCGGGCTGGGTAATCCACTGTCCCGAGGCGATGAGCCTGAGACAGGCAATGAGCCTTGGCACCGCTGGATTTACCGCCGCGTTGTGTGTCGAAAAGCTCATTGTTAACGGCTTGACACCGGCAAGCGGTAGCGTCTTGGTGACTGGCGCGACCGGGGGTGTCGGCAGTGTCGCCGTGGCACTATTGCATAAACTTGGATTTACAGTGGTAGCCAGCACCGGCAAGAATTCCTCCCATGCGTTTCTCGAACAAATGGGAGCGGCGCAGGTAATTGATAGAAATAACCTCGCCGAAGTGAACCCCAGGCCACTATTGAAGGAACAATGGGCAGCAGCTGTCGACGTAGTTGGCGGCGACACCTTGGTCAACGTGATCAAATCCATCAGTTATGGTGGTAGTGTCGCCTGCTGTGGTCTGGTGCAGTCGCCGGCCTTGCAGGGCACGGTACTGCCTTTTATTCTTCGAGGCGTGAATTTGCTCGGCGTTGACTCGGTGGAATTACCGACAGCAACGAAGGCAGAAATCTGGCGTAAATTGGCGCATGAGTGGAAGCTGGAAAATCTTGATGCAATTTGTACGGAGATAGATTTTTCGGAATTGGAAGCTAGCCTGGGCAAGGTGTTAAAGGGTGAAGCGGTGGGGCGTTACCTGCTTAATCTGAACTAGGGCAGCTCTCTTTATTCCCGATTAATCTCGTCGCAGCTTTGGATTGCTGGCGATGGGTGTTGGGCAAAACATCACGACGATATAAGAAGAGACCAGGAAGGTCATTATTGCAGCCGCTTGAATCACCAGGGAGGCTGTCTCTCCAATCATTCCCGACTGGGTAGCGACGAAGGCAATCAGTAGCGAAAATTCGCTTATCTGTCCCAGTCTTAAACCCGCATCCCAAGCCAGTACGCTTCTTTCACTGAAGCGTCGCAGCAGAAAGTGAAAGACCACCGGTTTGACACTGAGTGCCAGCGCCGCTAACAACAATGCCGGGGCGATAACCTGACCCAGCAAGGCGGTATTAAATTGAGCGCCCAATGAAAAGAAAAACAGAATCAGGAAAAAGTCTCGCAGGGGTTTTAAATTCAGGGCGATAAAGAGCGAGATCGGGCTGGTAGCGAGGGACACGCCAGCGATGAAGGCGCCAATTTCGGCCGACAGACCCATGGCAGAGGCAAGTGCCGCCAATCCCAGGCACCAACCGATGGCCAGCAGGAAAATATACTCTTTGAACTGATCGAAACGTGCAACTAATTTAATCAAAATGAAACGGGTGGCGAAATAGGCGATCGCTAGTAATAGAGGGAATGCCAGTAGCACTCTGAGTGCACTGGATTGCTCAATATTTCCCGAATCCAGAAAAACCAACAGGAAGATAGCGATAAAATCTTGTAATAAAAGGATCCCCACCATCAGCTCTCCCATGTGTTTCTGATGTAATACCGTCGTCGGCAGCAGCTTGATACCGATGATAGTGCTGGAGAAAATCATGGCGAAGCCAATCACCAGGCTTTCTACATGGGAAAAACTAAACAGTAGTCCGGTGCTATAGCCTAGCAGGATAAATATGATTGAGCTTGCCAGGGTGACGAGAAAGGTTTTCTTTAAGGTGTGAAATAGCTTGCTCGGTTGCATGTCCAGTCCGAGCAGAAACAACAGGAAAATAATGCCAAATTCCGCAATATCGGTAAGCAAACTAGAGTTAGAGATGTACCCAACACCGAATGGACCTAACAGCCCCCCGATAAAGATATAGGCAACCAGCAGCGGTTGTCGGAAAAACAGAGCCAGGGTCGATGCCAGCGCGGCACCGCTAAAAATCAGAAAAAAGGAAAAGAGTAGGGAATCTGGTTCCATAACGGCTTGATGGCACGGCCACGGCGATGAGATATGGCTGCAGTATATTCTGTTAGCGCCTTCTAAATAAGGGGATTGGCTCCGCTACCGTAGCCTGGTATCCAGTGGTGAAATCGTCGAAGGCCGCAATACAGCTATCCGGATCCTGGTCATGGCGCAGACTGAAGGCATTAAATCCGCAGCGGGACATGTAATAGAGCTGGTCACGCAGGACGTCACCAATCGCACGGATTTCACCCTCATAGGCGAACCGTTCTCTGAGTTCTCTGGCATTAGAGAATGAGCGTCCGTCGGCGAAGACTGGAAAATTCAGAGCGATGAGCGGAAACTCAGCGAGTGCGTCACCGATTTCGCTGATGGTTTCGTCACTGTCCAGCCAGATGCCTATGTCGCCAGCATAACTTTCCAGTTCGATTGCATAGTCTTTCCAGAATCGCAGCGGCACGATCAGGTTTTTGCCGGGAATCGCAGTCAGTACTTCTGAGCCGGTCGCATCTTTCAGGAGCGTCCAGCGGTCAACTGCAATCGCTCGGTCCTTAATCAGCTTTGGCATAGACAGTTTCCTTGAATGGCGCCATGCCGATGCGCTTGTAAGTGTCTATGAATTTTTCGTCGGCCTCTCGATTTGATTTATAGACTTTGATAATTTTATCGATGACAGCAGGGATTTCCTGCTGAGCGAATGCAGGTCCCATGATCTTGCCGAGGCTGGCAACGTTTTTAGATGAACCACCCAGGGATATCTGGTAGAACTCCTCACCTTTCTTATCTACACCCAGTATGCCGATATTGCCGACGTGATGGTGGCCGCAGGCGTTCATGCAACCGGAAATATTGATATTCGCTTCACCGATGTCCGTGAGTTCGTCATGGTCACGGAATTTACGCTGGATGGATTCGGCAATAGGTATGGACTTGGCGTTTCCCAGTACGCAGAAATCGCCACCGGGGCAGCAAATGATGTCCGTGAGCAAGCCAAGGTTGGCGCTCTCCAGGGCCTGGGATTTCAATTCGCAGTAGAGGGCGGCCAACTGCTCCTGCCTGACGTCGGCCAGAATAATATTCTGCTGGTGACTAATTCGTACTTCGCCGAAACTGTAGCGCTCTGCAAGCTCTGCAATATGCTCTAATTGTTGGTCCGTCACATCACCCGGCGCTACGCCGGTCTCCTTCATACAGACGGTGACAATCGCATAACCAGGGCGTTTGTGGGGGCGCACGTTCTGCTGGTGCCAGCTACTGAACAGCACATCCTGCGCCAGTGGCTTTGTCAATGCTTCCGGCTTGTCTATCAATTCTGCATAGGCCGGATCTTCAAAGAAAGCCTTGCAGCGAGCGATTTCGACGTCTGTCAGGATCAGCGCCGAATCTTTGATGCGCTGCCATTCCTCATGTACTTTTTCCCGAAACAGATCGACCCCGGTCTCGCGAATCAATATCTTGATTCTGGCCTTGTATTTGTTATCGCGACGACCTTCCCGATTATAAACCCGTAGTATCGCCTCCAATGCTGTCAGTAACTGTGGTTTTTCGACGAATTTGAAAATTTCCTGCCCGATTACCGGTGTGCGCCCGAGTCCGCCGCCAGCAAGAATGCGGAAGCCGGTTTCACCTGCAGGCCCTGGTACGATGTAGATGCCGATATCGTGTACCTGAGTCGCGGCCTGGTCGATCACAGTACCACACACTGCAATCTTGAACTTCCTTGGCAGGTAGGCAAATTCCGGATGAAAGGTAGACCATTGGCGAATAATTTCGCAGTAGGTCCTGCTGTCTTCCAACTCGTCAACCGCTACTCCAGCAAATTGATCGGTAGTAGTGTTGCGTATGCAATTGCCGCTAGTCTGAATGGCGTGCATCTCCACTTCGGCCAGCTGCGCGAGCAGGTCTGGCACATCTTCCAGCTGCGGCCAGTTGTACTGGATATTCTGTCTCGTCGTCAGATGGGCATAGCCCTTATCGAAGTGACGAGCGATGAACGCGAGTTTCCTTAACTGCCGGGAAGAAAGCATGCCATAAGGAATGGCAATTCTGATCATCGGCGCCAGGCGCTGCACGTAGAGACCATTTTGCAGGCGCAGTGGTAGAAACTCAGCGTCGCTCAACTTGCCGGCCAGGAAGCGGTCGGTCTGATGGCGAAACTGGGCGACCCTGTCGCTCAGCATCTGATGGTCATAGCCATCGTATCTATACATAGTCGTTCACCGTCATCCTGGCTGATTTGATCTCGCTACGGTTATTTTAAACAAGAGGCTACGCGAATGTCAGCAGATTATAGATCAGAGGCTACCCAGGTTTGGGGAGAGCAGGCGCGTCAGTTCGTCTAGTCCGGTGTTTTTTCGGATAGCCAAATCTTTGACTTGCTCCGTGCTGATCTTGCCTACCGAAAAGTAGCGTGATTGCGGGTGAGAAAAATACAGGCCACTCACTGTAGCCGCCGGCGTCATCGCGAAACTCTCGGTGAGTTTGACCCCTATTTCAGCGTCAGCCTGGAGTAACTCAAATACAGTGGCCTTCTCCGAATGGTCCGGACAAGCCGGGTAGCCGGGTGCCGGCCTGATGCCCCTGTACTTCTCCTTGATGAGTTCGCCAGGGGACAGGTTTTCGGCAGGCTCGTAGCCCCAGAGTTCCATTCGTACCCGCTTGTGTAACTGTTCTGCGAATGCCTCGGCCAGCCTATCTGCAAGTGCCTTAACCAACAGCGCGGAATAGTCGTTGTGTTCGGCTTCAAAATGGGCCGCTAATTTATCAGCACCAATACCGGCGGTTACCACGAAAGCTCCCAGGTAGTCTCTGTATCCCGCAGTTGCCGGCGCCACAAAATCGGCGAGGCACAAGTTATCCAAATCCACATCCTTGGGTATCTGCTGGCGCAGGAAATGCAGGCGTGCCAGGGCTGCATCAGGTTCGTCGGCCTGATAAAGTTGAACGTCATTGCAGGCGACGGTATTGGCCGGCCAAAAGCCGATGATGGCGCGGGCCTTAAGGAGTTTTTCTGCCAGGATTTGTTTTAGCAGGGCCTGGGCATCGGCAAACAGTTCCGTTGCTGCCGCACCGACCTTTCCATCTTTGAGAATGGCGGGATACTTTCCCGCTAGGCTCCAGGTGATAAAGAAGGGCGTCCAGTCGATGTAGTCCAGCAATGATTCCAATGGATAGTCATCGAAAACTCTGGTACCAAGAAAGCTGGGTAACGGGGGCGAGTAAGCATCCCAATCCGGACTGAACAGATTTTCATTGGCTTCAACGTAGCTTAGCAGCACACGCTTATTGCTCCTTTTTGCAATCCGCTCACGGATTACGCTGTATTCTTCTCGCAGTTCCTGAGTATATCCTGGCTTTTTGTCGGCATTGAGGAGCGTGCTCACCACCGTCACACTACGAGATGCATCGGGGACGTAGATGGTACTGTCGTTATCATAGTTCTGTTCTATTTTTACCGCGGTATGGGCTTTCGATGTGGTCGCTCCACCGATCAACAGTGGAATGTCGAATTGCAGCCGTTGCATCTCGCTGGCAACGTGTACCATTTCATCCAGGGACGGGGTGATGAGGCCGCTGAGGCCAACGATGTCTACATTTTCATCTTTGGCTGCCTGTAATATTTTTTCGCAGGGCACCATGACACCAAGGTCGATGACATCATAGTTATTGCAGCCAAGGACTACGGCGACGATATTCTTGCCGATGTCATGGACATCGCCCTTGACTGTGGCTAACAGAATCCTGCCCTTGCTCTTGATCTTGCCACCTGCCTGTTCGGCATCGATATAGGGCAGCAGATAGGCCACGGCCTGTTTCATTACCCGGGCACTCTTGACGACCTGGGGCAGAAACATCTTGCCGCTGCCGAACAGGTCCCCAACCACATCCATGCCCTGCATTAATGGGCCCTCGATAACTTCGATGGGTTTGTCTGCCTGTTGCCTCGCCTCTTCGGTGTCTGCTTCGATGAACTTGGTAATGCCTTTCACCAGGGCATAACTGAGCCGAGCTGCTACCGGGTTTTCTCGCCAGCTAGGATCCTCTGTCGATTTTGACTGGCTTGTTCCACTGTATGCCTGGGCGACTTCCATGAGTCTGTCTGTTGCCTTGGCGTGCTTATTCAGCACCACATCTTCGACGGCAGTTTTAAGGTCGGCAGGAATGTCATCATAGACAGCAAGCTGCCCGGCGTTAACGATTCCCATGGATAAGCCGGCCTCGATGGCGTGGTAGAGGAACACCGAGTGAATCGCCTCCCTGACGGTATTATTGCCACGAAACGAAAATGAGACATTGGAGATGCCACCGGAGATCAGTGCCCCAGGCAGGTTGGTTTTAATAAAGCGGCAGCTTTCAATGAAATCTACGGCATAGTTATTATGTTCTTCGATACCGGTCGCGACGGCAAAGATATTGGGATCGAAAATTATGTCGGCGGTTGGAAATTCCAGCTGCTGCACCAGCATATCGTAGCTGCGTTTGCAGATAGTTTTCTTCTTTGCCAGGGTATCGGCCTGCCCGTTCTCATCGAAGGCCATGACGATCACAGCCGCGCCATATTTCAGGCATAGCGCCGCCTTGTCGAGGAAGGCTTCTTCACCTTCTTTCAGGCTAATAGAATTAACGATGGCTTTGCCCTGCACGCACTTGAGGCCAGCTTCGATGATGTCCCATTTCGAGGAATCTACCATTAGCGGGACCCGGCTGATGTCGGGTTCTGACGCCACCAGTTTCAAATATTTTTCCATGGCTGCTTCGGAATCGAGCATGCCTTCGTCCATATTGATATCTATAATTTGCGCCCCGACTTCCACTTGCTGGCGTGCGACTTCCAGAGCCTCGTCGAAATCTTCTTCCTTGATCAGGCGGGCGAATCGAGCGGAACCGGTAACGTTAGTTCGCTCTCCTACATTCACGAACAGAGAATCTCCGTCGATGCTGAATGCTTCGAGGCCGCTGAGGCGACAAACCGGTTTTAGCACAGGCAAGGTTCGTGGTGGAATATCGGCGACGGCCGCTGCCATGGCAGCGATGTGTGCCGGGGTGGTGCCGCAGCAGCCGCCGACAATGTTGACGAAACCGCTGCTGGCAAATTCCTTGATGATGGCAGCCATTTCTTCCGGCCCCTGATCATAGGCGCCGAACTCGTTCGGCAGGCCGGCATTGGGGTGTGTCGACACATAGGTATCGACGAGGGCGGACGTCTCTTCGATGTGGGGACGCAATTGCTCCGCGCCCAGCGCACAGTTAAACCCGATTGACAAGGGATTGGCGTGAGCGACAGAATTACAAAAAGCGGCAACGGTTTGTCCGGACAGGGTGCGTCCGCTGGCATCGGTTATGGTGCCCGATATCATCAAGGGTAGGCGCAGTTGTTTCTCCTCGAAACAGCGCCGAATCGCGAAGATAGCGGCCTTGGCATTGAGGGTGTCAAATGCCGTTTCAATAAGAATAATATCGGCGCCGCCGTCGATCAGTCCGTTTGTGGAATTGCCGTAGTCTTCGGCTAACTCGTCGAAACTGATACTCCTAAAACCAGGATCATTGACATCGCCAGAGATGGAAGTGGTCTTGCTGGTTGGGCCCAGTATCCCTGCTACGAAGCGAGGTTTCCCGGGTGAAACCTGGTTGGCCTCATCGCAAACCTGGCGCGCCAGCGTGGTTGCGGCGAAATTTAACTCATAGCTAATGTCTTGTAGCTGGTAGTCAGCCTGAGAACTGCGGGTGGAGTTGAAGGTATTGGTTTCGATGATGTCCGCACCAGCGTCCAGATAGGCACGGTGAATTTTGCTGATGACATCGGGCTGAGTCAGGGTTAGCAGATCGTTATTGCCAGACAATTCATGGGGGTGTTCTCTGAAGCGGTCGCCGCGAAATTCAGCATCCGACAGCATTTCTGCCTGGATCATTGTTCCCATGGCGCCATCCAACAGCAAAATGCGTTGAGCAAGCGCTTGCCTGAGCAAGCGTTCTGAAGCTTTTGTTTGCATTACTACAGCCTGTATCTCAGAGCTAAAAAGCTCGCAATTCTACCAGAACCCAGCGCTGGCGCCACTCGATAAATAACCAAGCAATTCACTCGGGTATTCATATTTTCATCCCAATAGCGTATGATTAGCCAGTGTTATTCCCTGATTACGAGAGAGTTATATGGTTAGCATCACCGAATCCGCGCAGGAATACCTGACAGAACTGCTGGAGAAGCAAGCTTGTGAAGGTATTTCGGTTCGAATTTTCATACTGGATGCAGGCTCACCAAAAGCTGAAACCTGCATATCATTTTGTCGGCCGGGAGAAGAAAAAGCCGACGACGAAGTGAAGCAATATGAAGGCTTTAAAGCCTTCATCGAGCAGCATAGTATCCCTTTTCTGGAAGATGCGGTAGTGGATTTTGCCAAGGACTCCATGGGTGGTCAGCTAACCATCAAGGCGCCTAACTCTCGCCTACCAAAAATCTCCGACGAGAGCTCACTCGAGGATCGTGTCAACTACGTGCTCTTCAACGAAATCAATCCGGGGTTGGCCGCACACGGTGGCAACGTGACCCTGGAGGAAATCTTCGAAGAGGATGTGGCGGTTCTGAGATTCGGGGGCGGCTGTCAGGGTTGTGGCATGGTTGATGTAACGCTCAAAGATGGCGTGGAAAAGGCCTTGCTGGAGCAGATACCGCAATTGAAAGAAGTGCGAGATGTGACTGATCATTCCGTGAAGGAAAATGCCTATTACCAGTAAAGCACCACTGCCAAGTGCAGGGTAACAGTAAAGTAGATGCCATTGGTGGGGCAGTCTACTGCGGGTAGTGTTTCGTCAATTCGGAGTAGATATTGTCCTTGAATTCGGGTTCGACCGGATCCAGCCTCGCCATAATTTCTACCAGGTACTCGTTGTCCTCCCGGCCCCGCCAGATCTTTTGGTAACTGCCTTCTTTATAGCCATGATCCTGACGAAAGAAGTTAAGTACATTCTTACCAACATATAGGCAATATAGCTCGGTCCAACCCATCTCGCAGTCCACCATAATCGCCGCAAATACGGCTATCTCGATACGGTGGGCAGCAGCGAGGCCGATTAACAATTCCAGTTTGCTCACCAGATCCAGTTGCTGCAGTTTAATTTCCTGGCCATCAAATTCGACACTTGCCTGTTGCTGGCTAGCCGTTAATAGCTGGATAAGCTGTTGTTTCGATGCAGACTCGCTGCCTGCGTTGCCGAGCAGTATTTCAGACAGAAGGAAATGCCAGATGTCGATGAGTTCCATCTGTAGCTGCGGTAGATCTTTGTCCTGCCGTTTCCACCATTTCCAGCCGTGATGCTCGATCGCCTCGGCCGCTTCGATGACTACTGCTCGCAGGTAAGGGTAACGGGCATCTATCCAGTCTGGGTCGACTCTGGCATTCATGCCGGCCTGTAATGACAACATGACTTCGGCTTGTGCTGCTGACAACATGGGTTTGTTTAGGGGCATAGAAACGAGGGATGGAAAGTTCCGGAGTTGATGGTTTAAGCGTGCTGTTGAATCTAATTGTAGCGGTCACACGCTCCGATCGAGAGCTGTCTCAGGTAGCGACGGCTTGGCGCGCGGCCTGTTTGGTCAAGGTACTCAGCATCTCTTTCCTGCTTCGCAACATGTCGTCGTATGACTTGCGCATGGCGATAGTCTCTGCATCCCGGGCATCCTGGTCTTCCAATTCAACAAGCCATGCCTCCAGTACTTCAATTTCGCTGCTAAGCTGGCTTGTTCCTTCCTCGATAAGCTGTTGGTCGATAGTAATACCGCCACCATCGAAATCTGATCCAGTCGGTTCTGTGCTCATGATGTTGTCTCTTATATCCCCATGCCGTCACATTTTTATCGGCAATACTTCAGGATGTCATAGACCAAAACGGGGGTCAAGAATCAAACTCATCAAGTCTGTGCTTGATCGAGTAGCAGGTAGTGAGCAGCCCGTTTGCAGAGTCAGGGCAGTTCGCTTATGGTCTTTCCCCCACCAGTGTCGATGTCACTGTCGCCGTGCCTGATGCTTACCCGGACGCTCCCAACCGGCATGGCCAGCTCCCTCGCGGTTTTTAAAATCGAGGCGCTGGCTGGCAAATCCAAGTAGCAGAATTTCATTTAATTCCCGAATATTTTGTCCAATTGCCCTTGACTGCACAGGCCAAGCTTCTTAGAATCCCCCGCTGCCTGAACCGGCTAGTTCAAGACTGTTCATCTGTCCCCTTCGTCTAGAGGCCTAGGACACCGGGTTTTCATCCCGGCAACAGGGGTTCGAAACCCCTAGGGGACGCCATTTTCTTGATTAACCACGTAAGCCCGGTGAAAGCCGGGCTTTTTCATGGCGCGATTTCCAGTTGATGTTTGCAAGTTTGGCCGGATTTGCTTATCACGGTGACAATCGACATACTCCAGCGGCGCTTTTTAGCTAACTGAATGCCCCATGACTATCGCCATTTCACTCAAAGATTTACGCAAGGTTTACGCCAACGGCACGGAGGCCCTCAAGGGCATTTCCCTCGATGTAGAGCAGGGGGATTTCTTCGCACTGCTGGGGCCAAACGGTGCTGGCAAGACTACGATCATCGGCATTATTTCTACCCTGGTTAATAAAACCGCTGGCAATGTCGAGGTGTTCGACAAGCGAGTCGACACCCACATATATGAGACCAAACTGGATTTGGGCGTGGTGCCCCAGGAAATCAATTTCAGCCAGTTTGAAAAAGTCCAGGATATCGTCATGACCCAGGCTGGTTATTATGGACTTCCCCGCAAACTTGCAAGCCAGCGCTGCGAGAAATATCTGCGTAAACTGGGCCTCTGGGAGAAGCGTAGCGAGAGGTCTCGCTCCTTATCAGGTGGTATGAAGAGACGGCTGATGATAGCCAGGGCCCTGGTGCACGAGCCCCGCCTGCTAATACTCGATGAGCCTACGGCCGGGGTGGACATCGAATTACGCCGTTCCATGTGGGAGTTCCTTACCGAAATGAATAATAAAGGCACGACTATTATTCTTACCACACATTACCTGGAGGAAGCGGAACAACTGTGCCGTAATATTGCGATTATTGACGATGGTGAAATAATTGAGAACACAAGTATGAAAAGCTTGCTCGCAGACCTTGATTCCCAGGTATTCATCCTCGATTCGGCGACAGAGATACCAGCGCAGTTGAATCTAGATTTGCCGAACATCAGTTTATACCGCATAGACGGACATAGCTTCGAAGTCACCGTCACCGGCGATCAATCGATTAATGAAGTATTCTCCAGACTTGACCAGCAAGGTGTGAAGGTCAACAGCATGAGGAATAAAACCAACCGCCTGGAACAGCTGTTTCTGGCAAGACTTCGAGATAATTGATTTCTAACACACCTAAACACAGGAACTTTGAGCACACCATGTTTGCGAATCATAAGTTAATTGCATTTGAAACTATTGTCATCAAAGAGGTGCGGCGATTCTCGCGCATCTGGCTGCAGACCTTGGTGCCGCCAGTGATAATGATCACCCTGTATTTTGTGATTTTCGGCAACATGGTAGGTCGCCGTATAGGCGAGATGGGTGGATTTCAATATATGGAGTTTATCGTCCCTGGCCTCATCATGATGTCAGTCATTCAAAACTCTTATTCCAATGTGGTGTCTTCATTCTTTAGCCACAAATTTCAGCGCAGCATAGAAGAGCTACTGGTATCGCCGGTGCCTAATTACGTGATCCTGACTGGATTTATTGCCGGGGGTATGGCCCGGGGATTAGCCGTGGGGGCGATCGTGACGGTCACTGCCATGTTTTTTACCGATCTGAGTATTCAATATCCCCTGTTAACGATTGCAGTAATTTTGTTGACCTCCATCGTGTTTTCCCTGGCGGGATTTATAAATGCGGTGTTTGCAAATAGCTTTGACGATATTTCTATCATTCCGACATTCGTGCTGACACCGCTTATTTATTTGGGGGGCGTGTTCTATTCGAGTCAGCTCTTGCCTCCGTTCTGGCGAATCGTCTCGGGTCTAAATCCGATTTTCTACATGGTGAATACATTCAGGTATGGCATCTTGGGAAGTTCCGATGTCAACATCTATTGGGCCTTCTTGATTTTGGGAGTGTTCATCGTGGTACTGTATAGCAGTTGTATCTGGCTTCTGCGCCGGGGTACCGGAATCAGGAGCTGAGGGCTGCCCGGATTGAGTAGAGTGCTATGTCAGACAACCCACTCGGAGAGACAATTCCAAATCCCAGCCAATATGACCCTGGGATTCTATACCCGATTCCCAGGTGGGCAGCGCGATCCCTGCTCGACATCGACAAGAAGCTGCACATGTATGGCCTCGATCATTGGCATGGCTATGAATTATCCTGGCTGAACCAGCGGGGCAAACCCCAGGTGGCAATAGGGGAATTCTATTTTAGTTGCGCTTCGGAAAATATCGTCGAGTCGAAATCACTTAAATTTTATTTGCACTCTTTCAATCGGGAACGGTTTGACTCCGTGGAGAAACTGGCTGCGATTATCAGCAATGACCTTTCTGCGGTGAGTAAGTCCGAAGTGAAAGTTTCTCTTAAGCTACTGTCTGACATAAACGCTGTCCCGGTTCAGTCTCGCATGGGAAAGTCCATCGATATGCTTGATATTTCGATTGAGAGCACTCAGCCAGACCCGGCTTTGTTGCAGACAGAAGATGCTGCTGCCTTTGATGAACAGCTATTCTCCGACTTGTTTAAATCCAACTGTCCGGTGACGAACCAGCCAGACTGGGCGAGTTTCGAAATTCAGTACACTGGGCCCAAGATCAACGAGGCGAGCCTGCTCGCCTATCTTTGTTCATTTCGGGAACATCAAGGCTACCACGAGGAATGTGCCGAGAGAATCTATCGGGATATTATGCAAGTGTGCCAACCCAGCGAGCTGAGCATCGCTCTAAACTTCCTGCGCCGAGGAGGACTGGATATCAACGTGTACCGAAGCTCGGAACCTGTCGGTGTGGAAGTGGTGAAGGTTCGATTACTGCGCCAATAAGGGGCTTGCAATCTCAAATTTGCTAGGCTAAGGTTGCGGCCGTTTTGGTATCAGAATACAGAGTACAGAACACAGAACACAGAATACCGTGAGGTGTCCGAGTGGCCGAAGGAGCACACCTGGAAAGTGTGTAAGCCGTAAGGCTTCGAGAGTTCGAAAGGCGCGTAGTGCCGCAGACGGCTGTAAGCCGCCCCGCAGGGGTGAGGGTTTTGCTTAAGCCAAAAGCCGATTCAATCTCTCCCTCAGGTTTGCGAAGCAAACCCGGCAAAGCGCATGAAAGATGTTAAAAAAAGAATACGGTGAGGTGTCCGAGTGGCCGAAGGAGCACGCCTGGAAAGTGTGTAAGCCGTAAGGCTTCGAGAGTTCGAATCTCTCCCTCACCGCCAATAACCCCATAAGCCCGCAATTCACCCCTAACACATTTCCAATCCCCAGCCCGTAATGTAGTATCCCCAGGTGTTTAGTGACCAACACCCCCGGGGGCAACATGATTGCAAGATTTCCTCAAAAATTTATTTTTTTTCTACTGTTGGTAATATTATCTATTGAACTCCATGCAGCGGATTGGCCCAGCTACGGTGGTGATAACGGCTCGCGGAAGTATGCTGCCCTGGATCAGATCGGCGCCCAAAATGTGGCTCGGCTAAGCACTGCCTGGACCTGGGACAGTGTTGATAACGACCAGGTTGCGGAGAATAGGCGGCAAGAGAATTTCAGGGCCACGCCGGGGGGCTACAAGGCGACACCAATCGTCATCGACGGAACCATGTACATTCCCACCTCGTTTGGCAGCATAGCGGCGCTGGATGCCCGTACCGGTGAGGAGAAGTGGGTGTTCGAAACCGGGGCCTGGGAAGCAGGCACCCCCGCAAACCTCGGCTATAATACGCGTGGTGTAGCCTATTGGCAGCGCGGTGAGCTCACACGGATTTTCTTCGCTACCAATGACTCCTACCTGTGGTCTATCGACGCCGAAAGCGGTCAGCCCGACAACCGTTTTGGCGAAGGCGGTCGCGTCGATCTGGCCCAGGGCTTGGGCCGGGAGATAAATCGACGCCAGTACGGGGTAGTTTCACCGCCTCTGGTCAGCAATGATATCGTCATCGTCAATTCGATCGTCAATGACTTACCGCAAACCAAGGAAATGCCGCCGGGGCATGTACGCGGATTTAATCCCGAGACTGGCGCAATGGAATGGATATTTCACACCATTCCCCAGGCCGGTGAATTCGGCAATGACAGCTGGGAGGACGGTTCCTGGGAATATACCGGTAATACCAATTCCTGGACAGTCATGAGCGCCGACGATGAACTGGGCTACGTCTATATTCCTATCGGCACCCCCACCAATGACTGGTATGGCGGGCTCAGGAAAGGCAGTAATTTATTTGCCGAGAGCCTGGTGGTGGTGAAGGCCGCCACCGGTGAATTGGTTTGGCATTTCCAGATGGTCCATCACGGCGTCTGGGATTATGACCTTCCGGCGGCGCCCACTCTGATAGATATCACCGTCGATGGCAGAGCCATCGAGGCCGTGGCGCAAATCTCAAAACAGGGGTATACCTATGTATTCGATCGGGTCACGGGAGAACCGGTCTGGCCCATCGAAGAACGGGCCGTACCCCAAAGTTCGGTGCCAGGCGAGGCCTTGTCTCCAACTCAGCCCCACCCAACCAGGCCGGCGGCCTTCGAGCCCCAGGGTATATCCGATGAAACCTTGATCGACTTCACCCCGGAACTAAGGGCTGAGGCCCTGCAAAATATAGAGAAGTTTGACTACGGGCCCTTGTTCACGCCGCCATCATTACGGGGGACCATCCAATTTCCTGGTTGGGGTGGAGGCGCCGAGTGGCATGGCGCATCTTTCGACCCAGAGACCGGTATTTATTATATCCCCTCCGCCTCGGCGCCAATTGTGGTGCAACTGGCGGACGCAGACCCTGCGGATTCAAATCTGGTTTATCGCCGGGGCCGCGAAAATTCGGTGGCCGGGCCCCAGGGCTTACCTCTGACCAAGCCGCCCTACAGTCGCATAACCGCCATTAATCTGAATACCGGGGAACATGTATGGATGGTGCCCCATGGCGAGGGTGTGCGCCAGCGAATCATCGATATGGGGATACTCGACCCGGGTCCGGTTGGCAGCCAGAGTCGAACCGGACCGCTGCTGACGAAAACTCTGTTATTCATAGCGCAGCGAGACGGTGACAGGAACCTGCTACGGGCCTTCAACAAGGCGACCGGCGCCATCATTACAGAGATCGACCTGCCGCTGCCTCCAGCGGGTACGCCGATGACCTACCTTGTCGATGGCAGACAATATGTGTCCATCGCCGTCGGTGGTGGTGCGGATGCCAAGCTGATAACGCTGGCATTGCCTTAAATCGCCCGGTGTCTATGCTATTATGTTCCATGGCATCTCTTGTCGGTCCCCGCGCAATGATAGGTTACGAATCCCGCCAGGCCCGGAAGGGAGCAACGGTAGTGGCTGACTCATGTGCCGTGGTGTGGCTGGCAAGGGTTGCCTCCAGCATCGCCTTGCGAAACTGATCTGCCAACTGGATCCACACCCTACTGACGAACCGCAAAATGAGCTATCAAGTACTCGCCAGAAAGTGGCGACCCAAGAACTTTACCGAAGTAGCGGGTCAGGCTCATGTGCTCAAATCTCTTATCAATGCACTGGATAATCAGCGTCTGCATCACGCCTATCTATTCACCGGAACCCGGGGAGTAGGCAAGACTACACTGGCCCGCATATTGGCGAAATGTCTGAATTGCGAGACTGGCGTCACCTCGGCTCCCTGCGATGAATGCGGTTCCTGCGTCGAGATCAACGAGGGCAGGTTTATCGATTTGATGGAAGTCGATGCGGCTTCCCGCACCAAGGTCGAGGACACGCGGGAGTTGCTGGAAAATGTCCAGTACAGTCCAACTCGAGGCCGTTTCAAAATCTATCTTATAGACGAAGTGCACATGCTCTCCAATCACAGCTTCAATGCCTTATTAAAGACGCTGGAGGAACCACCACCCCACGTTAAGTTTTTATTTGCCACCACCGATCCGCAAAAATTGCCGATTACTATCCTTTCCAGGTGTCTGCAGTTGAACCTTAAAAACCTGAGCCCGCAAATTATTGTCGAATACCTGGGTATGGTGCTGGAACAGGAAAAGAGTAAATATGAAGAAGGCGCGCTGTGGCAGATCGCTGCCGCGGCAGCCGGCAGCATGCGCGATGCGTTGACCCTGGTCGATCAGGCGATATCCTATTGCGAGGGAGAAATCAGCAACGAAGGCGTAATCGAGATGCTAGGCGTGCCGGAGCAGCGGCAGGTTTACGAATTGCTCGATGCAATGGGTGGCGCAGACATTCGGCAAGTGCTAAACCTGGTTCAGGTGATGTCGGCGCAAACACCGGATTTCAATCACACTCTGGACAGCCTGTTGTCGATATTACATCGAATCGCCATGGCTCAGGTGCTGCCTGAGGCCATCGATAATAGTTACGGGGATAGAGAGCAAATTCAGCAACTGGCGAGCCGATTTACGGCTGCAGACATACAGCTGTATTACCAGGTTGGGCTCAAGGGGCGTGAGGATCTGGGTATGGCTGCCGACATGCGGGGGGCTTTTGAGATGCTGATTATTCGTATGCTGGTTTTTTCTCCTGACTATGTTCCCCTGCAGCCGGATCAGAGTAATTCCGCAGATAGCAAAGACCAAGCCGCCAGCCGCAATTCTGAAACCACGGTCCCGCTAAGCGAAAAAAAAAAGTGCAAGCTAGTTCCTGATGGTAGCGGCTCAGATGCCGATGGTCAGGAGAAAGTTGTGGCGGCAGCGGGATCCGATTCCACCGTGCAGCCTGCGGCGCCTGATCATCCACAAGCTATCGAGCCTGAGCCCGAGCCAGAGGAGGCTGTGGCCGCAGAGGCGGATGCTGGCAATAGCTTGCCCTGCGATCACGAACACTGGCTGCGATGCTATCCCGCGATCATCGTCAATGGCATAGCTGCCAATATTCTGGCCAACACTGAACTGAAGAAAGCCACCGACGACTCCTTGTATTTCGTACTGGATCAGAGTCAAAGTTCGGTCTACAGTGATGAGATATTGCCGAAACTTGAGCAGATCCTCGGCGATTATTTTGGCAAGCAATTGGCAGTGCATATCACAGTTGACTCGACTGAGAAAGAGACGCCGGCGGAATTGGGTCAGCGGCTCAAGCAGGAACGACATACCGCGATGGTGAGTGAATTTGAACAGGATGCGAATGTTCAGGAATTGTTGAAGCATTTCTCAGGTACATTGGCGCGAGACAGCATTGCCCGGTTAAAAATTGAGGAAAGTCATGACTGATCTAAATGAAATAATGAAACAGGCAAAGCAGATGCAGGAGCAATTTCAGAAAGCACAAAAAGACCTGGCAAATTTGGTAATCGAAGGTGAATCCGGCGCGGGCCTGGTGAGAGTGAGCATGAATGGCCGTCATGACGTGGTCAAAGTGAACTTGAGTGATGCCCTAATGGCAGAAGAAAAAGACGTGGTGGAAGACCTTATTGCTGCCGCTATTAATGATGCGGTGCACAAGCTTGAAGAGAAGAGCAAGGAGTCGCTCGGCGGCCTGGCCCATGGGATGAAATTGCCGGAAGGGTTTAAGTTGCCGTTGTAGGGAAGCCGATGAACTCAAGCCCACTAATAGATCAATTAATGGAAGCCTTACGCTGTCTGCCGGGTGTAGGGCCTAAATCGGCTCAAAGGATGACGCTGCACCTGCTGGAAAGAAACCGCGAAGGAGGCAAGAAGCTTGGAGAAGCATTGGAGCTTGCGCTCGAACGGGTGGGCAATTGCGTGCAGTGTAGAACCTTGACAGAAGAAGCGGTTTGCAGAATCTGCGCGAGCGCCTCGAGGGACCGCAAGATTTGCTGCGTCGTTGAGTCCCCCGTGGACATTTACGCAGTCGAGCAGTCAGGCATCTTTCGCGGCATCTATTTTGTCCTGATGGGTCACTTGTCGCCAATCGATGGCATCGGTCCGGAGCAACTTGGTATCAGTCAACTGCTGGACAAGGTCAAGGACAGTGAAATCGAGGAGCTAATCATTGCCTGCAATCCCACGGTTGAAGGCGATGCCACAGCCTATTATCTGGCAGAACAACTCAAGCATTGCGATGTCGCGGTGTCGCGCATAGCCCATGGCGTCCCGGTTGGAGGTGAACTCGAATTTGTCGATAGCAACACCTTGAGCCATGCCTTTGCCGGTCGTAAGGCCATGGAGAAGACCTGATCGTCATGAACGGCAACGCAGAGCTGCCTCGCAAATTTATCGATGATACCGCCCAATTCGGTGCCCTGTGTCAAAAGTGGCAAGGCTTGGCAAGCCTGGCGCTAGACACCGAGTTCGTTAGAACCAGCACCTTCTATTCGAATATTGGCTTGCTGCAAATCGCCGACCTCGATACCTGTTATCTGGTGGATCCGCTGCGCATAAGCGACTGGACCGAATTTTCATTGCTGTTAAGTGATTCCCAGTGCTGCTTTGTCATCCATTCCTGTAGTGAAGATCTGAACCTGCTATTTACCGCCCTCAAGGTTTTACCGGCAAAAGTCTTCGACACGCAACTCGCGGCGGCATTTCTGAATATGGGATACAGCGTGAGCTATCAGTCGCTGGTAAGTGAGCTGTTGGGAGTCCATGTAGTTAAAGATGAGACTCGCTCCGACTGGTTGCGGCGGCCGCTAACGGACACCCAAATCTCTTATGCCGCCGCAGATGTTAACTACTTGCTGCAGTTGCAGGCTTTATTAGAACAACAACTTCAGGACAAGGGGGTTCTGGAATGGTTTAGCGCGGAATGTGAGCAGCGTATCCTCCTGGCCCCGAAGTTCGAGGAAAAAAAGAACTGGCAATCGCTTTATGCTGGTTTCCGCAATGCCTGGCGACTCAGTGATGAAGGTCTGCGGAATTTACAAACGCTCTGCTACTGGCGGGAACAGGAGGCCCGACGTCGGAATAAACCCCGCTCCTGGATTGCCAAGGACCAGGATTTATTAAGCATTGCCATGCATCTGGCCGAAGCTGAGAATGGGTCCCTGGATAGCTTGCTCGCGGCTGGATCTGTCGACAAGAGATTGCTCGATCGATACGGCAATAAGCTGCTGCGTCTGATGCAATCCAGGCACAGCGATTTTTCCAGCATCGATCGGGGGCTATTGAATCCACCGCTGACAGCACCCCTGCGGAAAAAAGTAAAGGCCTGCCAGGTCCTGGTTAACCTTAAGGCGGCGGAGCTGGATATTGCGCCAGAGCTACTAGGGCGTAAAAAATATCTACAGGAGTTGATTCGGGGCTTCGAGAGCAGTGGCCAGATACGTTGGGAAGGGGAGCTGTCTGGTTGGCGCAGACAGGTACTGGAAGGCGATATCACTCGAGTTCTGATGGGCGAAAACCAGGATAACGGTAATGGCTCATAGTTTGGGGAAGGGCGTAGCAAGCGATAGGTTCTGGGAGAAACCTCTTTCGCAGCTAAATGACTCTGAATGGGAGCGACTCTGTGATGGATGCGGTCGCTGTTGCTTGAAAAAATTGCAGGACGAGGACAGCGGTGAAACCCATTATACCCGTGTTGTATGTCGCTACTTCAAATCTGAAACCAACCGTTGTAGTTGCTACGAGAACAGGACCCGGTTGGTCCCGGATTGTGTGAAAGTCAAGCAAGTCAGTAGCAGTGCTTTCGCCTGGATGCCAGCCACCTGCGCTTATCGACTTCGGTTTGAAGACAGACCCTTATACAATTGGCATCCATTGATAACAGGGTCCAGGCAAGCCATGGAAAGTGCAGAAATACCCATCGGGGGCAGAACACTCTCTGAAGAATTTGTCCACCGAGAGGGTTACCAGGAACATATCATTCGTTGGGTAGAGTGCTAATGGAGTCTGCGCCTAATTACTTTCTGATTTGGTCTGCCTATCTGTTAGCCGCTGCGGTATTTTATGGAATTTTCTGGCGGTTCACTCGCTTGAAGACAGCGCGGCGGACTTTTTATGTCATGCGTGCGTTGCTGGCCGCAATCATACTCACTCCCTGGTACGCCAATCCCCAGGAATCTGTGCTGGCGCCGGCGCTGATGGTGGTCCTCATGGACGCCATAACCTTGGGCGGGTCCGAAGCGGTGAGGGCGCTGGTGCCATTAAGCCTGGCCATCATTATCTCCCTGTTGTTAGCATTTGTCACCCTGTTCATCAATACAAAAAAATAGAATAAGAAGATTAAAAACAATACGTTATAGCGTGTTTATAATCTTTAATAACAAACCAGATCGAGATATCCGAGACGGCACTCCACGGTTTTTTCGGGAATAATCCGCAGCCTCCCCAAACCGCCTTTACTGCGCTGTCAGTGCCTTGGTTTTCCTGTATTAATGCCAGTGTGCTGTTTACAATACGCGCACCTAAAACTAGCACTGGAAGTCTCTTGATGAAATTTACTGGCACCAAAGAATATGTCGCCACTGACGAACTACAGATGGCAGTTAACGCAGCGATACAGTTGCAAAGACCACTGCTGATCAAGGGCGAACCTGGCACCGGCAAAACTACGCTTGCAGAACAGATCGCCCAGTCCCTCGATCTGCCCCTCATACAATGGCATATAAAATCCACTACCAAAGCTCAACAAGGCTTGTATGAGTATGACGCCGTATCCCGGCTCAGAGATTCCCAGTTAGGTGAAGAGAAAGTTCACGATATCTCAAACTACATTATTCCAGGAAAAATATGGCAGGCGTTTACCTCAGAACAGCAGTGTGTATTGCTGATCGATGAAATTGATAAAGCCGATATCGAGTTCCCTAACGATTTGTTGCTGGAGCTAGATAAGATGGAGTTTTATGTTTATGAGACCAAGGAATTAATCAAGGCCCATACCCGGCCGATTATCCTGATCACCAGCAACAATGAGAAGGAACTTCCAGATGCGTTCCTGCGCCGCTGTTTCTTTCACTACATCGAATTTCCTGACACCTTGACGATGGAGAAGATAGTCGCGGTACATTACCCCGATATCAAGAAGCAGTTGCTGAGCCAGGCCATGGATGTTTTCTTCGACTTGAGGAAAATACCAGGTCTGAAAAAGAAGCCTTCGACTTCGGAGCTGATCGATTGGTTAAAACTATTAATGGCTGACGATATCCCCGCAGATGTCCTCAAGAATCACGATGCGAGGAATGCGATTCCACCCCTGTATGGGGCCCTGTTGAAGAATGAACAAGATGTGCATTTACTTGAAAAACTGGCTTTCATGCATAGAGCCAATCGCTGATGCTGATAAACTTTTTCATGGCGCTGAAACAACAGCGGTTGCCGGTTTCATTCACCGAATTGTTTGCGCTGTTGGAATGTCTTCAACAAAATGTCGTATTCGGCAATGTCGATGAGTTCTACTATCTGTCCCGGTTATGCCTGGTAAAGGATGAGAAGAACTTCGACAAATTTGATCTCGCATTTGCTAAATACTTTGAAAACATCGATATCCTTGACGACCTTTCCCACTATGAAATCCCTGATGACTGGCTGCGCAAGCAGATAGAGTCCATGCTTTCCGACGAGGAGAAGGCAAGGATCGAGGCGCTTGGTGGCCTCGACAAGCTAATGGAAGAATTCAGGAAACGCATGGAAGAACAGCAAAAACGCCACCAGGGCGGTAATAAGTGGATAGGCACGGGTGGCACGTCTCCATTCGGGGCCTATGGTTATAACCCGGAAGGGATTCGCGTCGGGCAGCAGGGAACTCGCAATCAACGGGCGGTCAAGGTCTGGGATAAACGCAATTATCGAGACCTGGATGATTCGGTAGAAATCGGAACCCGTAATATCAAGATGGCGTTGCGCCGCCTGCGCAAATTTGCCCGCACCGGAGCGATAGAAGAATTGGACATCGACGGCACCATTTCCTCAACAGCAAGAAATGCGGGCCTGCTGGATATCAAGATGGTGCCTGAAAGGCACAATGCCGTTAAGGTCCTGTTGTTTTTCGATGTGGGTGGGTCGATGGATCCTCATGTAAAACTCTGCGAAGAATTATTCTCCGCCGCACGCTCCGAATTCAAGCATCTCAAGTACTATTACTTTCACAACTTTATTTACGAATCCGTGTGGACAAAAAGTCATCGCCGGCATGCAGAAACCACACCTACGTTCGATCTCATCAACAAGTACACGAAGGATTACAAAATAATCTTCGTCGGTGACGCCACCATGGCCCCTTATGAAATAACCCATGTCGGTGGCAGTATCGAACATTACAATGAGGAGGCCGGGGCAATCTGGCTAAGGCGACTTACAGATTCCTACAATCATATGGTGTGGATAAATCCAACGCCGAAAGACTATTGGGAACACAGCTATTCCATCGAAATCGTCAGGGAGCTGACAAAGGATCGAATGTTTCCCCTATCAGTTAAAGGGCTCGAAGAGGCAATGGCGCTGCTTGCGAAGTAGTCCCATGATTGAAAAACTGCCAGACGATCTAAGGCCCGAAAAGTATTCATCTCTTGGCCAGGTGATCGAATATATTGCCACCGAACATGCCCAACTGCCGGCGTTCAGCTGCTTTGGCCATACTCTGTGTTATCAGGAAGTTGATGAATTGAGCAGTCGCTTCGCTCATTTCCTGCAAAATCAGACCGCACTGGTGCCAGGCGACAGGATTGCCATCCAGCTTCCAAACGTCCTCCAGTTTCCCGTGGTTTTTATGGCGCAGTAAAGGCGGGCCTGATCGTCGTCAATACCAACCCCTCTATACCGCCACCGAAATGGCACACCAATTTAAGGATTCCGGGGCGAAGGCGATTATCATACTGGCTAATTTTTGTGCCAAACTGGAACAAATAATTACCGACACCGATATTGAAACCGTCATCGTGACGCAATTGAGGGATTTACAAAAACCGGGTAAACGCTTGCTGCTGAATCTTGGCGCAAAATATCTGAAGAAGATGGTACCCGCCTATAACCTGTCTGCCAGTGCCGATTTTAACGTCGCAATAAAATCACCGAACAGTTATAACAAAGATGCAGCTTACGGTACCGCCGATGATGTCGCGCTAATCCTCTACACCGGCGGTACCACCGGCACCGCCAAAGGGGCCATGCTCAGCCACAATAATTTGATTGCAAATATGATGCAATTACGGGCTCGCTGCCTGTTGGTGATCGAGGACAGGGTTGAGAATATCGTGGCGCCGTTGCCGCTCTATCACAGCTATGCGTTTCTGTTGCATTGTTTGGTCATGCCTTACGCGGGCAATCATAATATTCTAATTGCCAATCCACGCGATCTGGACTTCCTGCTCGGTTTGTTAAAAAAGACGGTGGTGACCGGCTTCGTGGGAATCCATACCCTGTATCTGGCCTTGCTGCGTCACCCGGACATCGCGAGTGTAGATTTCAGCAAGCTGAAATTTAGTGGGGTCGGCGGCATGGCGATGACCAGGTCGGTTGCCGAAGAATGGGAGAGAGTCACTGCTTGCGAGATCATCGAGGGTTATGGCTTGACCGAGTGCTCGCCAGTGATCACTGTGAATATTCCCGGCGCAATCAAGCTGGGCACAGTGGGGCCGGTGGTCCCAGAGACTGAAATCAGGATTGTCGACGACGAAGGTGTGGATGTGCCCAAGGGTGAAAAGGGGGAGCTCTGGGTGCGAGGCCCTCAGGTCATGCTGGGGTACTGGCAACAGCAGCAGGCGACGGCGGCAACAATCACCGCGGATGGTTGGCTCAAGACCGGTGACTATGTGCAAATCGATGAAGACGATTACTTGTCTATAGTAGACAGGAAAAAGGACATGATTCTTGTTTCCGGTTTTAATGTATTTCCCAATGAAATCGAAGGCTGGGTTAGCCGGCATCCGGATGTGCTGGAGTGTGCCGTTATTGGCGTTGAGAGCGAACGCACTGGCGAGTCGGTTAAGCTGTTCGTGGTCTCCAGCGGGGGCGATATTGCTGAAGAAGAATTGATCGCCCACTGCAAGAAGGGTTTAGCTGCCTACAAAATTCCCAGAGAAATTATCTTTGTGGCGAACCTGCCCAAGTCAAACATTGGTAAAATACTTCGGCGCGAACTAAGAGAGATCTGACAATAGCAACTGCCTTGCTTGAAAAAATACGGAATCAGCTGGATACATGTCAGTTGCTTGACAGGGCTCGGCTACGCCAAAAAATTAGAGAGCTTGAGAAACATCCGGGTCGAGGGGATTCTTACCGCCGTAATCTGGATGCGCTGACCTCTGNTATCAGTAAATCCCAGCATGCCGTGCAGCAGCGTATAGCTGCCATTCCTACTCAAATCGATTATCNGGCCGCGTTGCCGATCAGTGCAGNCGCGGAGAAAATAAGCAGACTCATCGACAGCAACCAGGTGGTGGTGGTAGCTGGAGACACCGGTTCGGGNAAAACCACACAAATTCCCAAGATGTGCCTGGCGGCAGGCNTCGGACGCTTGGGATTGATAGGCCATACCCAACCCCGGCGCCTGGCGGCTGTCTCCGTCGCCAACAGAATTGCAGAGGAATTGCATTGCGAATTGGGGCGGGGAGTGGGTTACCAGGTGCGCTTCAATGAAACCCTCTCCAGTGGGACCTATCTGAAATTAATGACTGATGGGATATTGTTGGCGGAGATCCAGCAGGACAGGTTTCTGAACAAATATGAGGCGTTGATCATCGATGAGGCGCACGAGAGATCCCTAAATATAGATTTCCTGCTCGGTTTCCTGAAACAACTGCTCTCCCGCAGGAAAGATCTGAAACTCATTATCACCTCCGCTACCATTGATGTAGAAAAGTTCGCGGCCCACTTCGATGATGCCCCGGTAGTTTCTGTCTCGGGTAGGGCTTACCCCATAAAAACTCAATATCGGCCACTGAATGTAAGCAAGGCAGAGATGACAGATGAGGATCTGCAAATCGATGCAATAGTTTCCGCCTTGCAGGGCATCATTATTTCGGATCGGCAACATAAGCGGATCAGTGGAGACGTGTTGGTATTTCTCAGCAGCGAAAGAGAAATTCGGGACACGGCCAACAAATTACGTAAACAAAAATTTGTCGATACTGATATCTTGCCGCTGTATGCACGCCTGCGGCATTCCGAACAGTTAAGAGTATTTAGGGCGCACCAGGGCAGGCGAATCGTGCTGGCAACCAATGTCGCTGAGACATCGATAACCGTACCGGGGATCAATTATGTAATCGATACGGGCTTGGCACGTATCAGTCGCTATAGTTTTCAGAGCAAGGTGCAACGCCTGCCGATCGAGCCGATATCCCAAGCCAGCGCAAACCAGCGCCAGGGTCGCTGTGGTCGGTTGGCTGAGGGGATTTGTATACGCTTGTATTCTGAGGAAGATTTCAATTCCAGAGACGAGTTCACCGATCCTGAGATCAAGCGAACGAATCTGGCATCTGTTATCTTGCGCATGAAGCAACTCAAGCTCGGCGATGTCGAACTATTCCCCTTCCTTGAGCCTCCCGGGCAAAAAGCTATCAATGAAGGCTTCAAGTTACTGATCGAGTTGAACGCACTCAATCCGAAACGAGAGCTCACGGATTGCGGCAAGAAAATGGCCCAGTTGCCCGTGGACCCCCGGTATGCGCGCATGATTGTGCTGGCTCATGAGCAAGGCTGTCTGCGTGAAATTCTCATTATCGTCAGTGCCTTGAGTATCCAGGATCCCAGGGAATTGTCCGTGGAGAATCGACAGCAGGCGACGCAAAAACTCGCCCGTTTCCAGCATGTGGATTCTGATTTTCTTGGATTTGTAAATCTGTGGGATCAGTACGAGCGCGAACGCCAGGATCTCACCCAGGGCCAGCTTAAAAAATACTGTAAAACCAATTGCCTGTCCTATATGCGGATGCGTGAATGGCGCGAGGTACACCGACAACTACTGCTGGGCAGTCAGCAACTGGGTTTCCGGGTCAACAAGGACAGCGCGGAGTACCAATCAATTCATCAGTCCATAATCGGCGGAGCTCTGAATCAGATCGCCTGCAAGGCAGAGGGCAAGATGTATGTTGGTAGTCGTAATCGGAAATTTTCCCTGTTTTCTTCATCCGTCCTTAGTGGCAGCCACAGGAAGTGGATTGTGACATCGGCCTTGATAGAAATTTCCCAGACCTTCGCCACTCTGGCGGCAAAAATTCAGCCACATTGGGTTGAACAAATGGCCCTGCACCTGGTTAAACGCGACTACTTCGAACCCCACTGGAGCAAGAAGCGCCAGCAGGTGATGGCCTATGAAAAAGTCTATCTTTATGGCCTGGTGCTGTTGCAACGAGAGCTGGTGAGTTTCAAGAAAATTGATCCGGTGGCGGCGCGGGAAATTTTTATCGACGCCGGCATCGTTGCCGATCAGCTGCTTACCGAGGCCGCTTTTTACAAGCATAATATGGAATTCCTGGCCGAGCTCAAGCGCCTGGAAGAGAAGATCAGGCGGCCGGATTATTTCATCAGCGAGCGGGAGGTCATCAGGTTTTATGATGATCGCCTGCCAGCGGATGTGTGCTCGACCCGGGATCTCGAACGCTGGCTTAAGACTGAATCGAGAAACACGTCGAAGCTACTCGAAATGAGCCTGCAAAACCTGACGGACTCGGCAACAGAAATATCTGACTTTGACGAGTTTCCTGACCTGGCATCGGTGCATCAAAATCAGCTGGCACTCAACTATGTGTTTGACCCAGGCACGCTGGCAGACGGTGCCACCATCGAAGTACCGCTGGCATTGCTGAATCAACTCACCCAGGCAGAGGTGGACTGGTCTGTACCAGGGATTATCAGACAAAAATGTATCGCCCTGATCAAGGGATTTCCAAAATCTGTGAGAAAGAATTTCATTCCTGCTAGCGGCTTCGTGGCGGAAATTATGGGACAGATGCACAGCTCAGATGGTGAGCTTGTTGATTCGCTGCTGACCCAAATCCGCAAGCTGAAAAAGCTGAAGATCGACAGAGAGGTGCTCACCGCTGTGGTCTTGCCTGCCCATCTCAAGGTCAAGGTGAGGGTGGTCGATGAATCTGGAACTGAACTTGCTTTTGGAGATGATCTTGCGCAGATAAAGCAAGAACTCAAGCTAAGCCCCGATAGCGTGTCCGTAGCGAACCGGGAATCGAGCTATCGGCACGAATTGGAAGTCCAGGGATTGACGGACTGGAATTTCGACGAGCTACCGGTGACAGTTGAAATTGGCGACAGCCTGGTGTTGATACGATATCCGGCACTCGTCGACAAGATTGATGCGGTTAACCTGGAGCTGTTGGCAGATCGGTCTGAGGCGCAGCTAGCTACGATAAAAGGGGTAGTGAGGCTGTGCATGTTTAGAAGTGTGCAACAAAAAAACAGCATACAGAAAAAATTTACCAGATTTGTCAAGGCGAATGCCCTCAAGTGGTCAAGCCAGTTGACTGGATTGGCGCAGGCGGCCGTAGTGGAGAGCTATATCGCAGCATTCGACCTGAATCAGTCGCTGCCCCGAAGTAATTCTGAATTCGAAGCATTACTCGAATATGGTAAGCCCAGAATATTGGGTGTTGCGGACCAGATCGAACAGTTATTGATTCTGATAGTAACAGAACATTTCAGCTTGTCTCGCCGTCTACAGAATATTAGCAATGCAGAGCTGGAATATCTCACGGATGACATCGACAGCCAGTTACAGAATCTGGTGTTCGAGGGTTTTTTATCTACAAGCGGCCTCGAACACTTGCGAGAGTATCCCAGGTATTTTCAGGCTGTGAACTCACGACTCGAAAAAATGCCGCATATGGGTGAGAAGGATCGGGTGCATACTGTGCAACTGGCACAGTATTGGGAAAAATACGAAACCCTGCAGGGGCATCGATTAGAAAATGAATGTCCGGAATTGAACTTGCTACGGTGGATGCTGGAGGAATTTCGGGTGTCGTTGTTCGCTCAAGCGCTGGGAACCCGAATACCTGTCTCTGCCAAAAGAATCGATGCGCAATTCGAAAAACTGCTTTCCTGACACGCCCATTCGTGGAATCCTAGGCATCTATATCAACAAACTGCCGGCGGTTCTACAGCCAGTAGAAATCGAGCGATTATTGTGAATTTCCCGGATTTGATGCCAACTCGCAGCTCTCGATGCAGGCACTGCCTTCGACTCGCTGGATGGGTGACTGTGTTCGCAGTCAGCAGTGTGTTGGCATCGAACGCGATGGCGCAAACTTTGGACCCATGGCGAGTCAGCAACGGGCGCATCTTTAATTTCAACGACTTCATTGATGAGATTGTGGTGAAGCCGGTAGCGAGAACCTACAGCCTTTTCGTGCCCCGTTTCGGGCGTCAGCTTATGGGAAATTTCTTCAGTAATATCGATGACATTAACGTCTTCGTGAACGATATTCTACAGTTGAAATTTGATGCTGCTGTTTCTGATTGCGGACGCTTCCTGATTAATTCGTCCATCGGTCTATTCGGGTTTTTCGATGTGGCAACCGGTTTCGAGTTGCGTAAGAATGAAGAAGACTTCGGTCAGACCCTCGCCCATTGGGGCGTGGGCACAGGGCCCTATGTGGTATTGCCCGTGTTTGGGTCCAGCAATGTGAGAGATTCTTTTGGGCTGGTACTGGATACACTGTTTAACCCTGTGCAGTACCAGAATGAGGAATCACTGCGAATCACATTTTGGTTATTGGAGGAATTGGATGCGCGTGCAAGGGTGTTGGCACTGGATGAGTTAATCGTTGGGGATGAGTATCTGTTTATTCGGGAGGCCTATATTCAACGTCGGGAGTTTCTGATTTCAGACGGTAGGAACGTAGAAATATTTGGCGGTTTTTAACTTGAAATTACTAGTGGGCAATCAGTTTGCCGCACCCCTTCGCGCACTGTGTTTGGTTCTGATGAAGTCCTTGTGTGATACATAGATGAGATCCGAAATTTTCCGGATCAGGTGCTCTTCGTATTTATCCAGCCTTTCATCCGCGTAGGCAACTCGCCACATATTTTCGATAAGCGCAAGCTTGTTTTCATAGTCGTAGCCAGCATTAATCAGACTGGTGAATTCGTACAGCGAAGTTGCCTGCTTGGCCTCGGCTTCGGCCAGGGTAACCAGATCGGCCAGGTCCTCATCGCTGATATCGAGCTGTTTTTGTAAGATTTCGATGAATTCGGCGGCCTCTCTGTCGTCCAGTTCGTGATCCGATTTCATTACTTCTATGAGCAGACAGGCACTGGCGAGATCGGTTTTCAAATTACCGGATTCCGGTTCCTCAGCGGTCGCTGGTACGAGTTTGGATTCAAAAAAAACCTTGATGGTTTTAAGCATGGTGGATACCAGAAATTCTCGGTGCTGGGATTAAACTTAGCAGTTTACGTGGTTTATGGCATCAAGCAATACCTCGATGCCGGCGTCCTTCCTGTAGCTGTTCTCGCTCAGATGGCGCCGATATTGCTTGCCGCCCTTTTGTCCCCGAAACAGCCCTAACAAGTGTCTGCTCATATGTTGCAATGGGGTGCCCCGGGCTAGTTGTTGTTCGATGTAGGGAAGGTATTGATAGATGTACTGCAGACGATTTTTATCTGCCTTGATCTCTCCGAACAGGCGGCTGTCAACGCCGTGCAAGAGATACGGGTTTTGATAGGCTTCCCGCCCTAACATCACGCCGTCTACAGTTTGCAGCATCTCCTCTGCTGTATCGAGGGAAGTCACGCCACCGTTGAGGACGATGTCGAGTTCAGGGAATAGCGCCTTAATGGCATATACGCGTTCATAGTTCAAGGGTGGCACCTGCCGGTTTTCCTTGGGACTAAGACCGGAAAGAATCGCTTTCCTGGCGTGGATAATGAAAATCTTACAGCCGGCCCCGGCAACGACCCGGACAAAATCAATAAGATCACCCTCGCTGTCGCGATCATCGATCCCGATTCGACACTTGACTGTAACCGGCACTGATACGGCCTTGCGCATACCTGCTATGCAGCTGGCAACCAGGGGTGGATTGGCCATCAGACAAGCGCCAAAGGCGCCAGACTGAACACGATCGCTGGGGCAGCCGACATTCAGATTTATCTCGTCGAAGCCAGCTTCTTCTCCAAGTTTTGCCGCCTCCGCCAATTCTTTCGGGTCACTACCGCCGAGTTGTAATGCGATGGGGTGTTCTATCGCATGGTGCTGCAATAAATAACGGGCGTCGCCGTGTTTCAAGGTGGCACTGGTTACCATTTCCGTATACAGCAAGGCGCGATCAGAAAACTGACGCAAAAATACCCGATCGTGTCTATCGGTCCAATCCATCATCGGTGCAACACAGAATTTATGATCGGGCATGGAAGTCGGAGAATCACTATGGGAAAGCAGTTTTTATCCAATGCTCGCATACAAGTCAAGGCTCAAGATACACCGGCCATCGTCATCGCCAATATGATTTGAATATGAATCGGGTATAATCTCCGGCTTGTCTTCGTAATCATAGTCCGCACACTACGCTACTCAATGACCCGGATTCGTACCAGAATTGCACCTTCCCCCACAGGGGACCCTCACGTAGGGACGGCCTATATTGCATTGTTTAATCGCTGCTTCGCCCATAAAAGCGGAGGCAAATTTATTCTGCGAATTGAAGACACCGACCGCCAACGAAGCAGCGCGAAATCTGAAGCCGATATCCTGGCTTCATTGCAGTGGCTGGGTCTGTCCTGGGACGAGGGTCCAGGCTGCGAAGGCGAATTTGGACCTTATCGGCAAAGTGAACGATCTGAAATCTACTCGGCTCATATCGAGAAGTTGGTGGTCGATGGCTTCGCATTTCCATGCTTCTGTAGTGCAGAAAGGCTGACTGAATTAAGACGACAGCAGTTACAGGACAAACAGGTAATTGGTTACGATGGTCATTGCCTACAGCTGTCGAAGGACGAAGTTTCAACCCGTTTGCAGCAAGGGAGTGAGCATGTTATCCGCATGAAAATTCCGGACAGCGGAAACTGTGAATTTAACGACCTGTTAAGGGGCGCTGTTTCCATAGCCTGGTCCCAGGTTGATATGCAGATACTGATGAAGTCTGACGGTCTGCCGACTTACCATTTCGCAAACGTGGTCGATGATCACCTGATGCTAATTTCCCATGTCATCAGGGGTGAAGAGTGGATCAACTCGATGCCCAAGCACCTGCTCCTGTATCAATACTTTGGCTGGCAAGCGCCGATTTTCTGTCATATGCCGCTATTGAGAAACCCGGACAAGAGCAAGCTCAGCAAGCGCAAGAATCCAACCAGTATCGGCTATTATCAAGCCATGGGGTACTTGCCGGAGGCGCTGGTTAACTACCTCGGTTTAATGGGTTGGAGTCTACCGTCTGGCGAAGAGAAGTTCTCCCTGCAAGAGATGACGGACTGCTTCGACCTGGAACGGGTTTCACTAGGCGGGCCGGTGTTTGATACAGAAAAACTCGACTGGCTCAATGGCAAGTATATTCGTGAAGACCTCAGCGACGATGAGTTTGCACAAAAGTTTGCGCAGTGGGCGTTCGGTGGCAGCAAGGTCAAGCGCATCATCCCTCTGCTGAAACAACGGGTGGAGCGATTTAGCGATGTGGCGGAACTGGGTAGTTTCTTTATCTCTGGCCTGCCGAAGCTCGACGTGGAAAGTTTTCAACACAAGCAACTGAGCACAGAAACCTTGCTTAAAATACTGCAGTTTTCGCTTTGGCGTCTGCAACAAATTAAGCCGTGGAATCGGGATAACATAGAGCTCGAATTACAGACTCTGGCTACCGATCTGGGACTAAAAATCAGAGAATTTCTGTTTCCTCTTTTTGTGGCGATCAGCGGTAAGGCAGTTTCAACCTCGGTCTTTGATTCGATGGCTATCCTCGAGTTGGATATCTGCCGCGCCCGGATTCGACATGCTATCGCCGTGCTGCGTGGCATCTCCAAAAAACAAGCGAAGGCACTGGAACGGGAATATAGGGATCTGAAGTAGGGTGTCGCTTGAAAGGGGAATCTATCTTCCTGCGCAACCCCGCCTTGATTGCAAACCCGTCTGAAAGCCCGGGCTTCGCTGTGATAGTCAGAGGTGTTCTGGCCGCAGCATGCGAGATTGACAGTTTCGGCGGCTGTGCTTAGAATGCGCCTTCTTTTCAAGTGGACACTACCTGCGAAGGCATTGTCTCACCTCATCCAATATGGGGCCTTAGCTCAGCTGGGAGAGCGCAACGCTGGCAGCGTTGAGGTCAACGGTTCGATCCCGTTAGGCTCCACCAATTATTTAAATTTGTCAGGGTTACAGGCACTGATTCGGTGTCGCAAGTTTGCTCGGGTCCAATGAGATTACTGTTGCCAACAAGCCGGATTGTGAGGGTTGGCCCTAGGCCGGGTAGTCTCTTTGGGTGTGACCCTTGTATAACTGCCGGGGGCGGCCGATGCGATAAGGGTGGCTCAGCATCTCGTTCCAATGGGCAATCCAGCCCGGAGTTCGACCGGTGGCGAATATCACCGTGAACATGTTGGTCGGTATGCCAATCGCCTTGAGAGTAATACCTGAGTAGAAATCTACATTCGGGTACAGTTTCCTTTCGATAAAATACTCGTCTTCCAGTGCAATTTTTTCCAGTTTTCTTGCCATGCGGAACAGGGGGTCATCATGGGCGCCTAGCTCCTCCAGTACTTCATCGCAAATTTCACGCATGACCTTGGCCCGAGGGTCGAAGTTTTTATAAACGCGATGTCCGAATCCCATCAGGCGAAAGGGGTCATCCTTGTTTTTGGCCCGTAGTATAAATTCATCGATCCTCGATTCATCACCAATTTCCCCCAGCATCTTCAATACGGATTCGTTGGCACCGCCGTGTGCGGGGCCCCACAAAGCAGCGATACCAGAAGCAATACAGCCGTATGGATTGGCTCCAGTCGATCCGGCTAGGCGCACGGTGGAGGTAGAAGCATTCTGCTCATGATCCGCATGCAACAGAAAAATAGTATCCATGGCTTTTGCCAGGATAGGGCTGACTTTGGCTGGTTCGCAGGGCGTGCCGAACATCATGTGCAGGAAGTTTGCAGAAAAGTCCATGTCGTTCTGTGGATACATGAACGGTTGACCGACACCGTGTTTGTAGCACATCGCCGCCAGAGTTGGGAGTTTAGCAATGATTCGGTGGGCTGCACCAATTCGTTGCTCTGGATTATCGATATCCAGGGTGTCGTGATAGAAGGCAGAGAGTCCGCCAACGACGGCACAGAGCATTGCCATCGGATGGGCGCTAGAGGGGAAACCACGAAAAAAGCGGTGGATGTGTTCGTCCACCATGGTGTGGTACCTGATACGATTCTCGAACTCCTGGTTCTCTGTGGCACTGGGCAATTCACCATGCAACAGCAGGTAACAGACCTCCAGAAAATTGGATTTTTCCGCCAGCTGTTCGATCGGATAGCCGCGGTACAGCAAGATGCCCTTGCCGCCATCGATAAAGGTGATATCGGAGTCACAGGCTGCGGTGGACATGAAGCCGGGGTCGTAGGTAAAAACTCCATGGCCTACGAGGCTGCTTACGTCGACTACATCAGGGCCAGTAGAGCCTTCATAAACGGGTAAATCAATCGGCTCATCAATCCCGTCAATGCTTAACTGGGCCTTCTTTTCACTCATGCCTGACTCCTATGAATTTCTTGCAGTGTGATGATATTACTCGGAAAAGCAATGGTTAGCAGCTGCATGGATAGTGCTATTTTACTCGCCAGACAACCCAGCAGGGACGGCAATACTAGGAACAGAGCGATGCTCTTGTCAAATATTTGTCCGCACATGAGACTAGCTCAGCGTCCTTGAGTACTGTCAGACTCCGGCGGGAAATGGCAAGGGCTTAGCGGATTATGCGCTGATCGCAGGGCTCGCAATGAAGGATTTTTCAGCACAGATCTGCCGTTCCCCAGGCTATGACAAAACATTGTCAAAATTGCGGTGATAGCCACAAGTTTTATTGTATTAGAGCAGCGATAAGAATATAATTTATACGCTGGAAAATCCCCAAATAGTGTAATTATTTCAATCAGTTTGCGCATTCCAAGCTTGACTCCTGGAGGATGTGGAATGGCTAACGCAATAGGCAAAAAGTGAAAGACAACAGACCTGTAAACATCGATTTAACCACATTCAAGTATCCACTAACGGCAATCACATCCATCCTGCATCGGATATCGGGTATAGTGATATTTGCCGGGGTTGCTCTACTGTTGTATCTGTTGCAGTTGTCCCTCGAATCAGCCGCGGGCTTTGCCGAGGTGACGGCACTACTCGACAATATGCTGATCAAATTTCTCAGTTGGTCGGTGCTGGCGGCTTTGTTATTCCACCTGATTGCCGGAGTTAAGCACCTGCTCATGGACATGGGCATAGGTGAGAGCCTGACCGGAGGCGTGCTGGCGGCGAAGCTCACCCTGATATTCTCATTCATCGCAATAATCGCGGCAGGGTTCTGGCTATGGTAAGCAGGGTGACGAATCTGGGGCGCTCGGGGCTGTTCCACTGGTTAGTTCAGCGCTTTAGCGCGGTGATTCTCGGTGCTTACATGCTCTGTATTCTCGGCAGCACGCTGCTGAGTCCCGAAATGGACTACGCACACTGGCAAGCAGTATTCGATTCCAACCTCATGCGCGTGTTCAGCTTAATCACCTTGCTGGCTCTCTGCGCCCACGCCTGGATCGGCATGTGGACAGTTTCAACCGATTACCTGACCGATCTCCAACTCGGCACCCGCGCCACCTTCATTCGATTACTATTCCAGGCGGGCTGCGCATTGTTGATAGCAGTGTATATGCTCTGGGGCATTCAGATTCTTTGGAGTATCTAGATGAAGGGGATGCGTAGCTTGGATTTTGATGCGGCGATAGTGGGAGGCGGTGGCGCTGGCCTGCGCGCGGCCTTGCAACTGACGCAATCGGGTTATAAAACCGCAGTGATTTCCAAGGTTTTCCCGACCCGATCACACACAGTTTCGGCCCAGGGCGGCATCACCTGTGCCATCGGCAGCGACGATCCGAACGATGATTGGCGCTGGCATATGTACGATACCGTGAAAGGCTCCGACTACATCGGTGATCAGGATGCCATCGAATATATGTGCAGCGAAGGTCCGCAAACCGTGTTCGAACTAGAGCATATGGGGCTGCCGTTTTCTCGCACCGAAACTGGACGAATTTATCAGCGAGCATTCGGCGGCCAATCCAAGGATTATGGTAAGGGTGGTCAGGCGGTCCGGACTTGTGCCGCTGCCGATAGAACCGGCCACGCCTTGTTGCATACGCTTTACCAGGCCAACCTGAAAAACAATACCGTCTTCCTCAACGAATGGTATGGCACCGACCTGGTAAAGAATCAAGATGGTGTCGTGGTGGGGCTTATTGTGATCTGTATCGAGACCGGTGAAACCGTATTCGTGAATTCCAGGGCCACGGTGTTCGCAACCGGTGGCGCCGGCAGAATCTTCGCGTCCACGACCAATGCTCTGATCAATACCGGTGATGGCTTGGGCATGGCCCTGCGAGCCGGCTATCCGGTACAGGATATAGAGATGTGGCAATTCCATCCCACTGGCATCTACGGGGCCGGCACCCTAGTCACCGAAGGCTCTCGCGGCGAGGGCGGGTACTTAATCAATAAGGACGGCGAGCGCTTTATGGAGCGTTACGCACCCAATGCAAAAGATCTAGCCGGCAGAGATGTGGTAGCACGGTCCATGGTGTTGGAAATCCTGGAAGGTCGAGGCTGTGGCGAGCATGGCGATCATGTGCTGCTGAAACTGGATCATTTGGGCGAGGCGGTTTTGAATTCTAAGCTTCCGGGGATTCTTGAATTGTCACGCACCTTCGCTCACGTCGATCCGGTAACAGATCCGATTCCGGTTGTGCCCACCTGCCACTACATGATGGGAGGGATTCCCACCAATATCAATGGCCAGGCCATTAACCAGAATCGAGACGGTGAAGATGAAATCGTCGAAGGGTTCTTTGCCGTGGGAGAGACGGCCTGTGTGTCGGTCCACGGCGCCAATCGACTGGGTGGCAACAGCTTGCTGGACCTGGTGGTGTTTGGGCGCGCCACTGGCAAGTATATACAACAGGAATTGCGCCAGGGAGTGGAACGACGCCGGGCAACCGAATCTGACATTGAACAGGCGATGACGCGGCTGACACGCCTAAACGAATCCGGCAGCGGTGAGAACGTAGCCGCATTACGCAGCGAGTTACAGAATGTAATGCAAAATCACTTCGGTGTATTTCGCAAGGGCGAATTCATGCAGGAGGGCATCGAGAAACTCGATGCCTTGAGAGGCCGAATCGCCAAGGTCCAATTAGAGGACAAGAGCCAGATCTTCAACACCGCCCGCATTGAGGCCCTGGAATTGGAAAACCTTTTCGAGGTGGCTGAGGCCACTGCGATCGCCGCTGAAGCCAGAACCGAGAGTCGTGGCGCCCACGCGCGCGATGACTATCGCGAGCGCGATGACGAAAACTGGTTATGCCACTCCATGTATTTCCCCGAGGATAAACGCGTCGGCAAACGGGCCGTGAATTTTTCTCCCAAAACACTTGAAACATTTGAGCCACAAATTCGTACTTATTGATGAGCTTGCTAAAGCCACAAGGTGAACCGTGTTAGTCAGCATCTATCGCTACAATCCGCAGACCGATGACAAGCCAGTTATGCGGGATATCGAAGTGGAGATCCCAGGGGGCAAAGACCTGATGATCCTGGATGTGCTGGAACTGGCGAAGCGCAAAGATTCCAGCATCGCCTACCGACGTTCCTGCCGTGAAGGAGTTTGTGGCTCCGACGGTATGAATATGAACGGCCGCAATGGGCTCGCCTGCATCACGCCGTTGTCCGATACGGTTAAACCGGGCCAGAAGCTGGTACTGCGGCCGTTGCCGGGACTACCGGTTATTCGCGATCTGGTCGTGGACATGTCTATCTTCTACAAGCAGTACGAAAAAGTTAAACCCTATTTGATCAATGACGAGCCGCCGCCAACGATCGAACGTTTGCAGTCGCCGGAGGATCGGGCACAACTGGATGGGCTCTATGAATGTATCCTGTGTGCATGCTGTAGCACGAATTGCCCATCCTTTTGGTGGAACCCGGACAAATTCATCGGGCCGGCCGGTCTACTGCAGGCTTATCGATTCCTGGCAGACAGCAGAGATACCGCCACGGCGGAGCGCTTAGCCGGGCTCAATGATCCGTTTAGCGTGTTTCGTTGTCGCGGCGTCATGAGCTGCGCGGCGGTTTGCCCCAAGGGTCTAAACCCGACCCGAGCCATCGGCCATATTAGAGCCATGCTGATACGGCAGGGGACCTAGTGGGCGTGGCGCGACATCAGCCTGTATAAACAAAGAGAAAGCAAACCCCGGCCCCGGTGCCTGAGGAAAGGCAATTTATATGCAAGACAGCATGATGGAAGTATTGTGGAGTAGTGGGCATCTGTCTGGCTCCAATGCCAGCTACGTCGAAGACCTCTATGAAGATTTTCTCAGTGATCCGGATTCCACCCCACAACAGTGGCGAGACTTCTTCGAGTCTCTGCCCGCTGCTACTGGCGATACCCGCAAAGATATTTCACATGCCGAGATCCGCAATGATTTCAGGGCACTTGGCAAGGTTAGTCGCTACCAACAGGTTCTCAGCAATGACGCGGTAGTAAATTCCGAACACGAAGGCAAGCAGGTACAGGTGCTGCTGTTGATCAGTTCCTACCGCGTGCGCGGGCATCAAAAAGCTTTACTCGATCCGCTGTCCATCATGCCCCGGCAGCGAGTACCCGATCTCGAACTGGAATTTCATGACCTCTCCCCAATCGATTATTCAACCATATTCCAGACAGGTTCACTCTTTATAAGCAAGGCCAGGGCACAGCTACGGGAGATTGTTGACACTCTCGAGCGCATCTATTGCAACTCCATCGGTTACGAATTCATGCATATCGTGAATCTGGAGGAGAAGCAATGGATACAGCAACGCATCGAAAGCAAAGACGGCAAACCGATATTCGAGCTCGATGTAAAACGGCATCTGCTGGAGAGATTAACTGCGGCGGAAGGGATAGAAAAGCATCTGGACGCAAAGTATCCGGGCACCAAGCGGTTTGGACTGGAAGGATGCGAGAGTCTGATTCCTGCCCTGGACGAGTTGATTCAGCGGGCCGGAAGCTACGGCGCCAAGGAAATAGTTCTCGGCATGGCGCATCGCGGCAGGCTCAATGTGTTAGTGAATATACTTGGGAAAAACCCCGCCGATTTGTTCGATGAATTTGAAGGCAAGGCGACCTATGAGAAATCCGGTGACGTAAAGTACCACCAGGGATTCTCGTCGAACATCATGACTGCCGGGGGTGAACTACATATGGCGCTGGCGTTTAATCCTTCCCATCTGGAAATAGTTGCCCCGGTTGTGGCAGGGTCCGTCAGGGCCCGACAATCGAGGAGGAAAGACAAAAAGGGGTGTCTGGTACTTCCTATCATCATTCACGGAGATGCGGCATTTGCCGGCCAGGGTGTAGTCATGGAGACTTTTCAGATGTCCCAGACCCGTGCCTATACAACCGGTGGAACCGTCCACGTCATTGTCAATAATCAAGTGGGGTTTACCACCAGTCGTCAGGACGATGCGCGCTCCACCGAATACTGTACTGATGTGGCTAAAATGGTGCAGGCGCCAATTTTTCATGTCAATGCCGATGACCCCGAAGCTGTTCTGTTTGTTACTCAACTGGCCATGGATTTTCGTTATCAATTTCACAAGGATGTCGTAATCGACCTCGTCTGCTACCGTCGTAGAGGTCACAACGAGACCGACGAGCCTTCTGCGACTCAACCCCTGATGTATGCAGCAGTCAGGAAGCATAAGTCTACGCGGGTACTCTACGCGGAAAAGCTGGCGGCAGAAAACCAGATATCCAGCTCGGAATCGGATGAGATCAACGTGGCCTATCGCACTGCGCTGGATACGGGCGAGCATGTTGCCAAGAGTCTGGTAAAAGAACCTTCTGTGGAACTGTTTGTAGACTGGAGTCCTTATATCGGTCATGACTGGAGTGCTCACTTCAATACCTCCATGCCGATCACCAGCCTGCGTGCGCTGGCAAGAAAACTGGTAGAAATACCCAAAGATTTTGTACTGCAACGGCAGGTGCAGAAACTTTTCGACGATCGTGCCGGCATGGCTGCAGAAGAAATTCCCGTGGATTGGGGATTCGCCGAGCTACTGGCCTATGCAACTATATTAACTAGCGGTAACAAGGTTAGATTCACCGGTCAGGATGTGAGGCGTGGCACTTTCTCTCACCGACATGCAGTGGTTTTTGATCAGCGCAGCGGGGAACCACATGTGCCTCTGCAGGAATTGGAAAAAGATCAGGGAAGTTTCTCTATCTATGATTCTTTGCTGTCAGAAGTTGCCGTGCTTGCCTTCGAATATGGTTACTCGACTACAACGCCGAACGCCCTGGTCATATGGGAAGCCCAATTCGGTGATTTTGCGAATTCAGCCCAGGTCGTTATCGATCAATTTATTGCCAGTGGCGAACACAAGTGGGGACGACTCTGCGGCTTGACCTTGCTGCTTCCCCATGGTTATGAAGGCCAGGGCCCGGAACACTCCTCTGCACGACTAGAGCGCTTTCTGCAGCTTAGTGCGGAACACAATATTCAAGTGTGTCTGCCGACAACGTCTGCCCAGGTCTTTCATATGTTGCGCAAACAAGTGCTCTGCCCGCTGCGTAAACCACTGATTGTGATGTCACCCAAGAGCCTGCTCCGGCATCGGGAAGCCGTATCCTCTTTACAGGAATTAGCAGACGGAAGTTTTCAGGTTCTCATCGATGAAACCGATGGCTTGGAAGCAGACAAAGTTCGTAAGTTGCTGATCTGTAGTGGCAAGGTTTATTACGATCTGCGCACGGAACGTCGTCAGCGAGAGATAGACGATATCGCAATTATTCGCCTGGAACAGCTATACCCTTTCCCACAGGATGACTTCGCCCAGTGTTTGCATCACTACCAGAATCTCAAGGCAATTGTCTGGTGCCAGGAAGAGCCGATGAACCAGGGTGCCTGGTATTCCAGTCAACACCATCTGCGCCGTTCTATATCTGAGCAATATCCCGACATCTATCTGGAGCACGTCGGACGCGATGCATCGGCAGCGGCAGCGGCGGGTTATCCGTCCCTGCATAACAGCCAACAGAAAAAATTTGTCGATGAAGCTTTGAGTTAATGCGTATATTGAACTGGTTTTAGCGCAGAGAAATGGCAAGCAACAGGAATTACCATGACTATTGAAATTAAAGCACCTACATTACCTGAATCGGTCCCCGACGGGACTATCGCAACCTGGTATAAAGACGTTGGCGATGCGGTGGCCCGTGATGAACTTCTGGTAGATATCGAAACCGATAAAGTAGTGATTGAGGTGGTATCTCCGGCCGATGGAATTCTGCAAGAGATACTAAAACCTGCCGGGGAAACCATAGTCAGCAATGAGTTAATTGCCAGTATTTCCTCTACACAGGGAGTGGCTCAGGACTCAGCTGCAGTGCTAACTGCTGCTGCCACAGGCGCAGACAGGAGTGACGCTGGCGCTGCCAAAGACGGGGTGATGATTAGCCCCGCCGCCAAGAAACTTATGGCGGAAAACCAGGTGGCTGCGGACGCAATTTCGGGCAGCGGCAAGGGCCATCGTATCACCAAGGGGGATGTCTTGAATTATTTGGCAACGGCCCCGCAGACGGAGGCTCCAGGCCCCGTTGTGGCGGCGTCTGAGTTGCCGTCGGCATTGAGTTCAGCCGAGGGCCGCCGCGAGGAACGGGTACCCATGAGTCGGCTACGGGCAAAGGTTGCCGAGCGCCTGTTACAAGCGAGTCAAACCACCGCCATGCTCACGACCTTTAATGAGATTAACATGTTGGCGATCATGGATATTCGGGCTCGCTACAAAGAAGAGTTCGAACACAGCCACGGCGGAGTGCGGTTGGGTTTCATGTCTTTTTTCGTCCGCAGTTGCACCGAGGCCTTGAAACGCTTTCCCGGGGTTAACGCTTCTCTCGATGGCAATGATATTGTCTATCACGGCTATCAGGACATTGGCGTCGCCGTGTCCTCACCACGGGGGCTCGTGGTGCCGGTGCTGAGGAATACAGACAACATGGGTCTGGCACAAATAGAAAACGAAATTCGTGAATTTGGGGGCAAGGCCAAAGACGGAAAACTGGCCATCGAAGACTTGTCCGGCGGTACCTTTACCATCTCCAACGGCGGGGTGTTTGGGTCATTACTATCGACACCAATTCTTAATCCGCCGCAGACCGCTATTCTTGGTATGCATAAAATCCAGGATCGGCCGATGGCCGTCGCCGGGGAGGTTAAAATATTACCGATGATGTATCTTGCGCTTTCCTACGATCATAGGATCATCGACGGCAAGGAGGCAGTGCAGTTTTTGGTCACAATAAAGGAATTTCTCGAAGATCCGACCAGACTGCTGCTCGAGATTTGAACGTTAAAACGCCGGGATTAATCTATGGTTAAGCAATATGAAGTAGTAGTTATTGGCTCCGGGCCAGCCGGTTACGTTGCCGCAATTCGTTGTGCGCAGCTAGGGCTGAAAACCGCCTGTATCGAAAAGTGGCTGAATAAGAAAAACCAGTTGGTGTATGGTGGTACCTGCTTGAATGTCGGTTGTATTCCTTCCAAGGCCTTGCTTGATTCCACCCACAAATACCAGGAAACTCAGCAGCATCTCGAGGTGCATGGCATTAAGGTAGATAAAGTCTGCATGGATGTGCCTGCCATGATTGCGCGCAAAGACAAGATAGTCGGTCAGTTGACCCAGGGCATCAAAGGACTTTTCGCCGCTAACAAGGTAGATGGAATTTGCGGCACTGCCAGGATTGTCGCTGGCAATAAGGTACTTGTCACCGGTACCGGGGGCAAGCAGCAGGAACTGACGGCAGATAAAATTATTATCGCCGCAGGATCGGTCCCTATGGACATCCCGCCAACTCCTGTCGACGGCGAAACCATTGTCGATTCCACCGGTGCGCTAGAATTTCAGGAGACACCGAATTCCCTGGGCGTTATCGGTGCCGGCGTAATCGGTCTGGAGCTCGGCAGTGTCTGGGCCAGACTCGGGTCGGAAGTCACCGTGCTCGAAGCATTGGATGAATTCCTGCCTGCGGTCGATCGGCAATTGGCCAAAGACGCTCTGAAGATGCTGACCAAGCAGGGGCTGAATATCAAACTTGGCGCTCAGGTGACCGCTAGCAAACTGAGCAAGGGTGGCAATAAAACCGTAACCGTCGAATTCACGACTGCGGATGGCAAGCAGAAAGCACAATTTGATAAACTCATCGTTGCCGTCGGTCGCAGACCCTACACCGAAGGCTTGATGGACGATGCAGTAGGCATCGAACTGGACGACCACGGCTTCATCAAGGTAGATGATCAATGCGTTACTAATGTTGCAAATATCTATGCAGTGGGCGATGTGGTACGCGGGCCCATGCTGGCCCACAAGGGCATGGAAGAAGGCGTCATGGTAGCGGAGCGCCTTTTGGAGAAAAGGACCCAGGTTAATTACGCGTTGGTACCCTCGGTGATTTATACCCATCCCGAGATTGCCTGGGTTGGGAAAAACGAGGAACAGCTCAGGGCAGAAAATGTGGAATATAATGTCGGCAGCTTTCCCTTCGCAGCCAGCGGCAGGGCGCTGGCTGCTAATGACGCGGAAGGCATGGTCAAGATGCTTGCAGACGCCAGTACAGACCGTATCCTCGGCTGTCATATTATCGGGCCCAGTGCCGCCGACTTATTGCAACAGATTGTCATCGCCATGGAGTTTAGTGCCAGTGCTGAAGACATTGGCCTGACCATGTTTTCTCATCCAGCCCTGTCAGAAGCTGTTCATGAAGCGGCGCTTGCCGCTAATGGCCACGCCATTCACATCGGTAATCGCCGCAATCGGAAATAACAAACTTCGGAATTGATGGAGCTTAAATGAATTTACACGAGTATCAGGCAAAACAGTTGTTTGCCGAATATGGTTTGCCTGTGTCGAAGGGAATCGCAGTGGATACGCCGGCAGCGGCAGGCTTGGCCACCGCTGAAATAGGTGGCGATAAATGGGTGATCAAGGTGCAAGTGCATGCTGGCGGGCGCGGTAAAGCCGGCGGCGTCAAATTGGTCGACAGCGCCGCCGCAGCGGAAGAATTCGCGGATCAGTGGCTGGGTAAGAACCTGGTGACTTATCAGACCGATGCCAGGGGTCAGCCTGTGCACAAGGTTCTTGTCGAAGCCTGTCTAGAGATTTCCCAGGAGCTTTACCTTGGCGCTGTGATAGATCGATCGACGCGTCGGGTTGTCTTCATGGCTTCGGTGGAAGGCGGTGTTGAAATCGAAAAGGTGGCGCAGGAGACGCCGGAAAAAATTCTCAAGACCACGATCGATCCCCTCACTGGGGCTCAACCTTTTCAAGGTCGAGATCTGGCTTTCCGTCTCGGGCTGAGTGGCGTGCAGGTAAAACAATTCACCCAGCTGTTCCTTGGTCTGGCACGGCTGTTTCACAATCTGGACCTGGCGCTGCTGGAGATCAACCCCCTGGTAATCACCGCAGCTGGCAACCTGCATTGCCTTGACGGCAAAATAAATATCGATGGCAATGCCCTCTATCGTCAACCGAAATTACAAGAGATGCACGATCCCAGCCAGGAAGATGAACGCGAAGCGCGGGCCGCGAAGTGGGATCTCAACTACGTAGCCCTAGATGGCAATATCGGCTGCATGGTCAATGGTGCGGGCCTGGCCATGGGCACCATGGACATCGTCCAGTTGTACGGTGGTAGCCCGGCAAATTTTCTGGATGTCGGCGGCGGTACCACCAGAGAGCGCGTGGCCGAGGCATTCAAAATTATCCTGTCTGATGAGAACGTGAGCGCGGTTCTGGTTAATATTTTCGGTGGCATCGTTCGCTGCGACCTGATCGCGGAGGGTGTCGTCGGCGCCGTCCAGGAAATAGGCGTTGACGTGCCGGTGGTAGTGAGACTCGAGGGTAATAACGCCGAGCAGGGCAGAGCCGTACTGGAGAAGAGCGGTGTCAATATCATTGCCGCCGCTAGCCTGTCTGATGCGGCAGAGAAAGTTGTCGCTGCCGCCGGAGGTGCACAATGAGTATCCTGGTTGACAACAACACGCGGGTAATATGCCAGGGCTTCACCGGAAGCCAGGGCACTTTTCACTCCGAGCAAGCGCTAGCCTACGGCACCCAAATGGTGGGTGGGGTGACACCAGGTAAGGGTGGCCAGTTGCATCTTGGTCTGCCCGTATTCAACTCCGTACGGGAGGCTTGTGCCGAAACCGGGGCTGATGCCTCTGTCATCTATGTGCCAGCGGCTTTTTGCAAGGACTCCATACTCGAAGCGGCCAACACCGGGATAAAACTCATAGTCTGTATAACAGAAGGAATTCCCACTCTCGATATGTTGGTAGCGAAGGAAAAATGTGATCGTTCCGGTGTCCGTCTGGTGGGACCAAACTGCCCTGGAGTGATCACTCCGGGCCAATGCAAGATTGGTATCATGCCCGGACACATCCACCAGCCGGGGAAAGTCGGTATCGTTTCGAGATCGGGAACCCTGACCTATGAGGCAGTGAAGCAAACAACCGACTACGGCTTTGGTCAGTCATCTTGTGTCGGTATCGGTGGTGATCCCATACCGGGCTCAAATTTCATCGATATCCTCGGTCTGTTTGAGGCGGATGAGCAGACCGAAGCGATTGTCATGATTGGTGAAATTGGCGGCACCGCGGAAGAAGAGGCGGCCGCGTTTATTAAAACCAACATCTCCAAACCGGTGCTGGCCTATATCGCTGGCGTCACCGCGCCAGTCGGCAAGCGTATGGGTCATGCCGGCGCGATTATCTCCGGTGGCAAGGGCACTGCGGATGAAAAATTCAGCGCGCTGCAAGATGCCGGCGTGAAGACGGTAAGAAGTCTTGCGGATATAGGCAGCGGTCTGAGCGAATTGACGGGTTGGTAGGATTCTGCTGGTCCGGTTTTAGCTGAATCATCAGCTTGACTCTGGTCAATATTTTATCTTCTAAAAGGTGTTTAATCCCCGATGTAGTGTGGTAATCTTGTCCGCAGATTTGGCGCCAAACGCTGAATTTAATGGACTATTCACTATAGTCGGATCATTGCTTCCCCAGCGGCTCAATTTGAATAAATTTGAGTAGACTGGTGACTTGTGTTCGGTTTTCAGGGAAGATTGCCGCCATCGAGCGATATGAAAAATCACGGATTTCTCGGGCAATTTATTTTTAATCAAGGGACGAGTAAAATAAAAGTAAGTCGTATCCAATGAATAGTGCCTGAAATGGCCTGGTGGTATTGGATTTAAAGAATTCACAAAACAATAGGATGGAACATGAAAAACCGTCGAATTACTGATATGAGTATGATTGCACTGGCATTACTCATGTCCTGCACCCTGAGTGTTGCACAGGCTGCCGAAATACTGATAGATAGCAGCATTCTAGATCAGGCAATGGATGTCATTGCGGAGAAATACAGCGAATCTGCTGAAGTTCAACTGGAAATCAATCGTCTGGCAAACTCTGCCAGTTCGACTTTCGAGTCCTTCAAACGGTCGAACGATGCTCTAGAGGCTTTGTTGGTGCTGAATGCGGGTTACCGGAAGACGATTTTTATTCAGGAAGGGAACATCGCTGCGCTGGACGTTTCGATCGCCAATGTTGAGGTCGTGACACGGGAAATTCCACTGTTAATGGAAAAAATGCTCTCGAGTCTCGAACAATTCGTTGCCCTGGATTACCCCTTCCGGATCAGCGAAAGAGCGGCGAGGATTGCCTTCGCCAGGGCCGCTATCGATAATCCGGACGTGTCCATTGCGGAAAAATTCAGACAGGTTTTGGTGATGTATCAAACCGAAGCTTCTTACGGACGTACCATCGAAACGTACCCGGATACGATTGTCCTGAGCGGTGCTGAAAGGGATGTAAACATTGTTCGTATCGGTCGCATCACCCTGATGTACCAAACCGTGGACCGTCAGTCTACCGGAGCCTGGGATAATACTGCCCGGGCCTGGTTTGAGCTACCGGCAGGGGATTATAGAACCGCAGTACAAACTGCAATCCGGGTGGCGTCGCAGTTGGACTCACCAAGAATCATTGATCTGCCAATCATGCCTCCGGAGGCAGCACGATGAAAATCATTATTAGAATTACCAGCCTTGCAGCAGCGGGTCTGCTGTTTATATCCTCGACGCAGTTAATGGCGCAGCAAGCCAGCTCTCTGGGCGATTTGCTATCCCTGGTAGAAAGCGATCGGATTGCGCAATCGGAAGAATATCGCCAGCGACTGCAGCAATTTGAGCAAAATGCAAATCAACAGCAGGAATTTCTGGATACCACCGATGCTCGAATTGTCGACCAGGAACAGACGCAGGCGCAGCTCAGTGATACTTTCGAAGCCAACGAAGTCATTATCCGGGACAAGCGAGAAACCCTGCGTGATCGTCGCGGCGATCTTAACGAATTGTTTGGTACCCTGCAGGGGGTTGCGGGCGACTTCCTCAGTACCTTTCAGAATTCACTGATCAGCGCGCAATATCCAGGTCGTGTGGAGGCTGTTTCAGATTTTATCGAGAAAGCGGGTAGCACCATCAATCAACTGGAAATTGCTGAAATCGAGCGTTTCTGGTTCTTCATGCAGCAGGAAATGACCGAATCGGCGCGTGTGGTTAGCTACAATGCTGAAGTGACTTTGCCCACCGGCGAGAGTACCAACCGCAGAATCACTAGGATTGGAGCGTTCAACGCCATTTCCGATGGCGATTACCTGAGCTACAACGGTGAAATCGGCCATCTACAGGTGCTGCCAAAACAACCCGATTCGGGCATAGTCGCAGCCGCGATTAGCCTTGAGAGTGCCTCGTCCGGCTTGACCAAGGTGGGTATCGATCCAACCGGTGGTGTGGGTGGGCAGGTGATGGCCAACCTGGTGAACTTCCCCAGTGCAGAGGAACAGGTGCGGGCGAACGCCGGGGTGATTGGAAATATCATTATCACCGTGGGCGTAATTGGTATGTTATTGGGTTTCTATCGTCTCCTGGTACTGACCCTGGTTTCCATCAAGGTACGTAACCAACTGAAGACGGATAGGCCAGTTGATAATAACCCCCTGGGCAGAGTGTTGCTGGTGGCAGAGGCTAACCCTGCATCGGATACCGAGACCCTCGAGTTAAAACTCGGAGAGGCAATCCTCCACGAAACACCGAGTCTGGAAAGCCTGTTGACGATCATCAAGATGATCGCAACTATCGCCCCGCTGGGCGGCTTGCTTGGTACGGTGACGGGCATGATCGTGGTGTTCCAGCAGATCACAGTCTACGGTGCCGGTGACCCGACTATCATGGCCGGGGGTATTTCTTCCGCCTTGATGACTACGGTGCTGGGTATCGTGGTAGCAATTCCTACTATCTTTATACACACCGTGCTGAAGAGCCGCAGTGACTCCATCATCCACATCCTGGAAGAACAGGCTACCGGCATGATCGCTGCGAAAGCCGAACGCGCGGCGGCTGGCTAACTGGAACTGTAAAGGACGCAATTATGTATTTTACGTTTCTGGACATCGTCGATTCGGTCAACACATTCATGGTGCGGGGTGGTAATGTGCTGTGGATTATTGCTTGGCTGTTGCTGATTAAATGGTCCCTGATATTCGAGCGAATCTGGTTTATCAATACGATTCACAAAGCCAATGTAAAGAATACATTGGCTGCGTGGAACGCCAGGACCGACACCAAGTCCTGGAGTGCTCATCAAATTCGTACCATGATGGTCTCCAGGATATCTCTCGATGTGCGCAGCACACTACCGGTCATCGAGGTGCTGGTAACGATTTGCCCGTTGTTGGGCCTGATAGGTACCGTCACCGGCATGATTGAAGTGTTTTTCGTCATGTCTGTAAGTGGAGGTGGCGATGCCAAATCCATGGCCGGCGGCGTTTCCAAGGCGACTATCCCCACCATGGCTGGCATGGTTGGTGCTATCTCAGGTATTTTTGCTTCTAATTATTTGAAGACGAAAGTTAACCGTGACATCGAACTTCTGGAAGACCATTTACCGCTAACTAGTTAACGCACTGTCAAGTTGGAAAGTGCTTTACCTTCAAGCGATTGTATTACTTAAGGCTAAACAATAATGAAATCAGGTTTGATTAAAAAAGAGGGTGCTGAAGAAGCAGGTGAGATCGATCTCACCCCGATGCTGGACGTGGTATTTATACTGCTGATCTTCTTCATTGTGACATCGGTGTTCGTAACCGAAGCAGGTATTGAGGTTAGCAGGCCGGAAGCTTCGACTGCCGATTCGACTTCGGGCGATCTTATCTTGATTGCTATTGGGCCGGCTGGGGATGTCTGGATCGATGGCGATCAAATTGATCCGCGCTTTATTCGTTCCCGTTTCGAATTACGGCTGGCGGATGCGCCGAATTCGTCTCTGATCATACAGGCCGATCGAAATGCAAGTAATGAACAAGTGCTGCTTATTTTACAGGCTGCAAGAGAAGCAAACATTGAAGATGTTTCAATTGCAGCGGAGGCATAGAAGATGATTGCAGTTAGATGGGCTCTATCGATGGTAATGGCAGCCATCATAACATTCCTGTTGTTCTTATTTATGCAGGCTCTTATCGCTACCGGCGACGAGTTTGATGAACGAATAAACGTGATCAAGATCGTTGACGCCACCATGCCGGACATCACTCTGGAAGTTATCGAGGAAATCGATAAACCGGAGCCAATTGAAGAAGTCGAGGAAGAGACCCCGGACACGCCGGATAAGCAGATTACCCTCTCTGATGGACCCTCCCTGAATATTCAACGGGCCAGCATCGACCTGGATACTGGCTTGCAATTAAGCAATGCCACCATTTCCGCAACCGATGGCGACTATCTACCGCTGGTGGCGATTGCGCCTCAGTATCCCACCCGTGCCGCCCAACGTGGCATTACTGGCTGGTGTTTGGTGAGCTTTACCGTGGACGGGCAGGGCAATGTGGCTGCCGACACTATCATAGTAGTCGATGCCGAGCCGCCAAACATCTTTAATCGTTCATCGGAACGCGCGGCGGCACGCTTCAAGTTTCAGCCCCGCGTCATTGACGGCGTAGGTGTATCGGTGCCCGGCGTACAATATCTTTTTACCTACGTGCTTGAGGATTAATAAAAGATGAGAATAACAACGGGTGTCAAGCTGGGTTTTCTGATTTCTGTACTGGCCATGCCACTATGGTCTGCCCAAATTGCGTTGGGAGCAGACGAGCAGAGAAAGCCGCCCACGGCGCGCACTTCCGGCACGCTTGGCCCCCAGGTAATGCGTGCTATTTCCAGGATTCAGGAACTCATGAATCCCGAAGACGAAGAGGATGAACCGGATCTGGTCGCGGCGAAGGAACAATTGGATGAGCTCTACGAACGTCGCTTCGCGCGCATGAATGATTTTGAAAAGCAGACAACGCTGAACTTCTTTACCAACTACTACCTCACGATTGAAAACTTCCCGGAGGCGATTCGCATCTTCGAGCAGTTGTTAACCTTGGAGGGTCTGCGGGAAGATACCCGTATGCGTACCCTGCGGACCCTGGGTCAGTTGCACGCCGCCGAGGAAAATTGGGAGAAATCCATTAGCTCCTATACGGACTGGCGCGAGATATCGCTGATAGAAGACGATCTTGTGTATCGGGGCTTGTCCTATGCACACTATCAGTTAGAAGAGTTTGCACAGGCAGTGCCGTATTGGGTTAACCGTTTGGAACTCCTGCTGGACGAAGGCGGGATCCTTGACAGGGATGATTACAGCTACCTGAACGGGCTCTATTTCGTGCTGGAGGATTATGAGAAGGCGCTGGAATTAACCAAGACCATGGTCCTGCTGTTCGATAATAACATCGACTGGCTCAATCTAAGTGCAGTTTATGCGAGCATGGACAATGAGGAAAGACGTATCCAGTCAATGGATCTCGTCTATTTGCAAGGCCTCATCGACAGCGATACACGGTTTTTGAATCTCGGCCAATCAATGGCGGGCCTGGACGTGCCTTACAGTGGCTCTAAAGTGATCGCAACTGGCATGGAATCGGGCGCGGTAGAAGAGGATGAAGACAACCTCACGATCATGACCCAGATGTTCCTGGTCTCAAGTGAGTTTGAGGAAGCGCTGGAACCTGCAGGCCGGGTTGCCGAGCTATCTGACAGCGGCGATGGCTATGATACCTACGGCTATATCCACTATGTTCTGCATAATTATCAGTTAGCGGCCGATGCTTTTCAGGATGCCTTGGACAAGGGGGAATTGGATAATCGTGCCGACACGCTGTTATTCCTGTCGCGGGCCTTGATCGAGCTCGATGATTTTGATGGCGCATCCGATGCGGCTAATTCAGCAGCCGAGGCGGGTGACCGCAGCGATCAGGAATACGCCAATGACTACCTGAAATTCATCAACGGCACCAGGAGTCGATTCAATATCCTCGCACAACGTCGCCGCGACGCCATCGACTTTTATCGGTCTTATCCGCCACTGCAATAGGTTTGGAACTCCAGATTTTCTGACATAAGTGCTTGAAAATCGGGATCTTGGCCCCATAAGGAAACCCAATCATAGCAATATGGTTGGGTTTTTTATTTAAAGCTAGCGTTAGACAACAGATTAAATCAGTGGAGTGAGATTGATGGCCGCAAAACCCAAGACCGAAACACGGGGATTCGAAACTGAAGCGAAACAGTTGCTTCATTTGATGATCCATTCCCTCTACAGCAACAAGGAAATCTTCTTGAGAGAGCTGATATCCAATGCATCTGATGCAGTAGATAAATTGCGCTTCGAAACATTATCGAATCCAGAATTACTGGCGGAAGATGCAGAATTGAAGGTGCAAATCGATTTTGATGAAAAAAAGAGGACCATCACAATCGCCGACAACGGCATCGGCATGATACGGGATGAAGTCATCGACAATCTGGGCACGATCGCCAAGTCTGGAACGGTTCAGTTTCTGGAATCCTTAACCGGCGATCAACAGAAAGACTCTCAACTCATTGGACGCTTTGGCGTTGGTTTTTATTCGGCTTTTATTGTCGCCGATGAAGTCGAGGTGCTTACTCGGAAGGTCGGTACAGACAAAGACCAGGCTACCTTGTGGAAATCGAAAGGTGAGGCCGAATACTCGATCGTAAAGGCCAATAAGGCAGAGCCGGGAACTACGGTAACCCTGCATTTGAAGAAAGCAGAAAAGGAATTCGCCGAGAGTTTTCGATTGCGTAACATTGTCAAAAAATATGCCGACCATATATCTATCCCGGTGCTTATGGAGAAACAAGAATTTTCGATGCCGGATGAAGATGACAAGAAAGACAAGAAGAAAACCCCCAAGCAGATAAAACAATATGAGGCGGTCAATGATGCCAAGGCACTGTGGTTGCGATCCAGGAAAGATATTAAGGATGACGAGTACAAAGAGTTTTACAAGCATGTGAGTCATGACTTCGAGGAACCCGCGGTTTGGAGTCATAACAAGGTGGAAGGCAAGCTGGAGTACACCAGTTTGCTCTATCTTCCCACTAGGGCGCCTTATGACTTGTGGAATCGAGATGCGGCGCGTGGGCTGAAGCTCTATGTGCAGCGTATCTTTATCATGGATGATGCCGAGCAATTCCTGCCCCTGTATCTTCGCTTCATCAAGGGTGTAGTCGATTCCAACGACATTTCCCTCAATGTGTCCCGGGAGATTCTACAGAAAGACCCGGCGGTAGACTCCATGCGCAGTGCGCTGACGAAACGTGCCCTGGACATGCTTGCCAAACTTCGAAAGAAAGATAAACAGGAGTATGGCAAGTTCTGGCTGGAGTTCGGCCAGGTGCTCAAGGAAGGCCCGGGAGAAGATTTCAGCAATCGGGAAAAAATAGCAAAATTACTGCAATTCACCACTTCCGAGTCCAAGGGCGACGCCCAGGACCAAGGTTTGGAAGACTACGTAAATCGAATGCAGGAAGGCCAGGAAAAAATTTACTACTTGGTCGCCGAATCGGTGAAGGCGGGCCGTCACAGTCCTCATCTGGAAATATTCCGCAAGAAGGGCATCGAGGTGATCCTCATGTACGACAGAATCGATGAGTGGCTGATGAGCCAACTGCATGAATTTGATGGCAAACAATTTCAGGATATCGCCCGGGGTGAACTCGATCTGGGTAAGCTCGAAAACAAGAAAGATAAGGCACAACAGGAAAAGTCAGAAAAAAAATTCGAAGACCTAGTGACCCGTATCAAGACCCATCTGGGCGACCAGGTAAAAGAGGTCAGGGTAAGCCATCGACTCATCGATTCCCCCGGCTGCCTGGCCGTCGATGAGCACGATATGGGCGCGCAGATGCGCAAGATTATGGCAGCCTCAGGCCAGGCTGTGCCCGAGACAAAGCCGATCTTCGAAGTAAACCCGGATCACCCCCTGGTGAAAAAACTGGACAAGGAGTCCGATGAGGAGCGCTTCGAGGACCTGGTGGTAATACTGTTCGGGCAGGCAAGCCTCGCCGATGGAGTGGAACTGGCAGATGCGGCCGATTTTACCAGTCGCTTGAACAAGCTGCTGTTGGAGGCGGCTTAATTACATTTTCTCCAGGGTCTCGATGCCCAGCAAATCGAGACCTTGCTGCAGAGTCTCTGCGGTCAAGGCCGCCAGTGACAGACGAGAATTCCGACTCTCCAATTCTGCTTTTAGAATCGGGCAGGCTTCATAGAAGCGCATGAATTTACCGGCCAGTTCATAGAGGTAATTGCACAACAGGTTCGGATAACAATCTGTCGCCACCATCTCGATAACCTCCGGTAATTGCAAATTCTTTAACAAAAGATCCCGCTCCTCCCGCGCGTCGATGGAGGTGATGCTATATTGCTCCAGAGCCGTCTCCTGCTTGCTGAGGATGCTTTTGATGCGGGCATAGGCATACAACAAATAGGGTGCGGTGTTGCCTTCAAAAGAGAGCATGGCGGACCAATCGAAGATGTAGTCGCTGGTACGATTTTTCGACAGGTCGGCGTACTTGACCGCTGCTATCCCTACCGTGTCGGCTATCGCCTGGCGGGCAGCCTCATCCAGATCCGGGTTTTTGTCGCTAACCAGTTCAAACGCGCGGCGACAAGCCTCGTTGAGTAATTCAATAAGCTTGATGGTGTCGCCGGAGCGGGTCTGAAACGGCTTGCCGTCCTTCCCCATCATGGTGCCGTAGGTGACGTGCTCGAGAGAAATGTTGTCAGATGCCAGCCCGGCGACCCTGGCAACCGCGAACACCTGTTGAAAGTGCAGGGACTGTCGCGCGTCGACAACATATAGTGAGCGATCGGCGTTGAGATCGAAACAGCGATACCGAACCGCTGCCAGATCAGTGGTGGCATACAGGTAGGCGCCGTCGGATTTACGAATAATCACTGGCAGCGGGTCGCCATCCTTGCCAGTGAATTCGGGCAGGAAGACGCACAATGCACCAGCTGAAAGGGTGAGTAGATTCTTCTCTTCCAATGCAGTAACGATACCGCTTAAGCCATCGTTATAAAAGCTCTCAGCTTTTAAATCTTTGTTACTCAGGGTCACGTTTAATCGGTCATAGACCAGTTGGCAATGGCGCAACGATTCGTCGATAAATCTTTGCCAGATCTGCAGGTACTCGGGTTCGCCACCTTGCAGCTTCACTACACTGAGACGCGAGGTTTCAGCAAATTCCGAATCGGAATCGAAGCGTTTTCGGGCGGCACGATAGAATACTTCCAGGTCGGCGAGACGGGTGGGCAGGTCGTCGGACCCGGGGTCGGGGGCCTTCATGACTTCCTTCAAATAGGCGATCAGCATGCCAAATTGCGTGCCCCAGTCACCGACGTGGTTTTGTCGAATGACTTCGTGGCCCTGCTTCTCCAGAACCCGCGCCAGGCAGTCACCAATTATGGTGCCACGCAAATGGCCCACGTGCATTTCCTTGGCGAGGTTCGGTGATGAATAATCCACCACAATACACACAGCCTGCTCCGATTGTGGAATCAGGGTATTCGGTTGTTGCAGTACCATGCTGGCTTTAGCCATCAAAGCATCGTTACGCAGATGGATGTTGATGAAACCGGGGCCAGCTATTTCGACGCGCTCAATCAGCTTGTCGTTTACGCTATCGATCAGCTCAACTACTTTCTGGGCCAACTCACGGGGATTGGTCTGCAATTGCTTGGCGATGGCCATCACGCCATTGGCCTGGTAGTCACCAAATTCAGGCTTCGATGCAGTAATGACATTGGCATTGCTGTTGGCAATACCGGCGGCCTTGGACAGGCAGCTGCCAAGCAGTGCACCGAGATGTTGCTTGAGGTTTTGCATGGGTTCCGGGCGGATCAAAAAGGAGAGGATTGTACACCAATAAGTAACGCACTCAATGGTGTAAAATGCTCAGGCGGCAATTTTTCGTGCTTTAGGCCAGAGGGAAGTGTGAGTAAACACGCAGAAGACAGTGCAGGGAATCTATTCAGTGCGGATAGTTCCAAGGTTCAGTTCCAGAAAGTCTCTCAGGCTCAGGATGGTCAGCGGCTGGATAATTTTCTGATTCGACGCCTGAAAGGGGTACCCAGATCCCGCATCTATCGAATAATCAGGCGCGGTGAGGTGCGGGTCAACAAAAAACGCTGTAAACCGGAATATAAACTTAAGTGCGACGATGAGGTCAGGATTCCACCTTTCTTCGGCAGTGCTGAACCTAAACTGGGCAAGCCAAGCCCGGGCTTGCAGAATTTGCTGTCAAGCAGCGTGTTATATGAAGACGAACAGCTACTGGTAATTAATAAGCCCGCCGGTCTGGCGGTGCACGGTGGTACCGGAATTCGCCTGGGCCTTATCGAAGCCTTGCGACAAATGCGACCCGAGTGGTCCGAGACGGAGCTGGCTCACCGCCTGGACAGGGATACATCAGGCTGTCTGGTTATCGCGAAAAATTCCCGATTTTTAAAGCACATACAAAATGAACTTAAGCTAAGAAATGTCAATAAGCATTACCTGGCTCTGGTGCATGGGCAATGGCCCGGCAGACTCGACATAATCAATGTGGCCTTGCGAAAGAGAGAGATCAGCGTCGGCGAGAGAATAGTCACGGTCGATGCCGCCGGCAAGCCGTCGATCACTCGCTTCAAGCTGGGTCAGCGCTTCGCCCATGCGACATTATTGGAAGTAATGCCTGAAACCGGTCGCACCCACCAGATTCGAGTACATTGCCAACACGCCGGACATCCGATAGTGGGTGATGCTAAATATACCTGCCGGGGTGCTGATAAAAGTCTGTCAGGGATTAAAAATTTGTGCCTCCATGCCTGGAAAATTGAATTTTCAGTGCCCGATTCGAAGCGCCTGATCCGGGTCCAGGCCAGCGTCGATAAAAGCATGCAGGGTCTGATCGACCGCTTGTAAAAATACTCTATAAAACAATAAGATATACCTATACTCCGGATCAGATCCATTTGCATAAATCTTTGACAGAGGCGGCCTGGACCCCTATCATTGCGCGCCTATGTCGCAGACCCCGGTTCCAACCTACGTTGACACTCGAAAACTCTTCCTCCAGCAGGGAGTTATCTGTGGTTCGATGAGTCTGGAGAGGCTGCCGGGATTCCGTAATTGTCTGATTGATGACGAAGCATCGATTCAAATTCAGCTGAAATTTTTGATCGACGAATCTCGACAACGGCTGATACAGGGAACGTTGCAGGCGTTGGTCCATGTCAGCTGCCAGCGTTGCCTGAAGCCTTTGGCTATTGAACTGGCAGACGATGTAAAGCTCGTGTTGATCGAGAACGAGGATGCGATCGCGAGTCTGGACACTGGTTGGGACCCTTGGATCTGTGCCGATCACAAATTGGAATTGGCAGGACTGGTGGACGAGCAATTGATGCTGTGTATGCCGATCGTAAATCTGCATAGCTCCGGCGATTGCCTGGCAGGAGTTAACTACAACACCGGGGCGAAAGATGGCCCTTTGGATGCGCGAACAGAAAGCAGTGAGAATCCGTTTTCAGTGCTCAAAGCACTCAAAGAAAATAACGCAACAAACTGATTAAATTAGATAATATAGTTTCAGGAGATAAGTGATGGCTGTACAGAAGAGTAAGGTTACCCGCTCGAGACGGGGACAGAGACGTTCTCACGACGCCCTGCGGGGGCCTACTTTGTCCACCGACAAGACTACGGGTGAAGTGCACAGAAGGCATCATGTGACTGCAGATGGTTTCTATAAAGGCGAAAAGGTACTGGATTCAGGCGCCGACTAAACCTTGGCTGCCAACAATAGCATAGCGATCGACGCTATGGGCGGTGACGGCGGTATTAAGGTAACGCTGCCCGCGAGCTTGCAAGTCCTGAAGCAGAAGCCCGATCTATCGATATTCCTGGTTGGTGATGAGGGCCGAATGCGACCCCTGGTGTCTGCGGCTCCGGTCAGGGTGCGAGATCGACTCACGCTGGTACACAGTGATGCCGTGATTGGTGATGCGGACAGGCCTGAGAACGTACTGCGTAGCGGTAAACAGTCATCAATGTACCTGGCGGTGGAGTTGGTCAAGACCGGCACGGCGCAGGCCATGGTGAGTGCAGGTAATACCGGAGCGCTGCTCATGATCGGGCGGCACCTACTGAAGACCATCGAGGGTATTCAGAAACCGGCGATTGTTACCAGCATACCTGGCGCCTCCCGCCAGTCTTTGCTGCTGGATGTGGGCGCCAATCCCGACTGTAATGCCCTCCAGTTATTTGAGTTCGCGGTGATGGGTTCGGTTCTGGCCGAATCCCTCGCTGGTGATAAGGCGACAGTGGGGCTGTTGAATATCGGCTCCGAACAATATAAGGGAACCACCGAGGTTCGTGCCGCAGCAACGCTGATGGAGAATTCCGAAGCCCTGCATTATGCGGGCTTCATCGAGGCTAATGCCCTGTTCGAGGGGGCGGCGGATGTGGTTGTTTGTGACGGCTTCGTCGGCAATGTCATGATCAAGGCCAGTGCCGGTGTAGCCAACGTGGTCAAAAGTCTGTTGGCGGAACAATTATCCAAAAGTTGGCTGGCATGGCTTAGCGGCTCTTTCTCTTCGTCCATTCTCACTCGTCTCAGCGAACAGATAAACCCCCATCGCTTTAATGGCGCGAGTTTACTGGGTTTGCAAGGCAGTATTATAAAGAGTCACGGTAACGCCACCATCGAGGGCTTCACCTATGCTATCGCCCAGGCGGAGGCCGAGATCGAGAACGCAGTACCGCAATTGATTGCGAAAAAAGTAGCTGCCATCATGGCGGCTCACTAACAGCTCGGCACTGACGATAGCCGCGGACAACTAAATTTATAAATATTATATATATAAATCAATATGTTAGTATGTATATATAATGTAAATTATTAAATATATTTAACACAGGGGCAAGTCATGCAAAAGTTTGCTTTGGTATTCCCCGGTCAGGGTTCCCAGAAGCTGGGAATGTTAAATGCCCTGGCGGCGGAATTTCCGGTAGTACGGGAAACATTCAGGCAAGCGTCTGCGGTGTTAAACCAGGATATGTGGGAGATTGCCCAGTACGATGGTAGCAATACCCTGGATCAGACCCAGATTACCCAGCCCATTCTGATGACGGCCTCGGTCGCGATCTGGCGCTTGTGGCAGCAACAGGGTGGACCCTTGCCCTCAATCATGGCCGGACACAGTCTCGGTGAGTATTCCGCGCTGGTCTGTGCCGGTGTGCTAGGCTTTGCCGATGCCGTGAAACTGTTGCATTACCGAGGACAATTGATGCAGTCGGCGGTGGCCCCCGGTCTGGGAAAGATGGCCGCAATCGTTGGCCTGGAGACCTACCAGTTACAGGAAATATGCGAACAGGCGGCAGCAGGCCAGATTGTGTCGGCAGCGAACTTCAACTGTCCCGGCCAGACGGTCATCGCCGGGGACAAGGATGCGGTAGAGCGCGCCATGTTGTTGTGCAAGAAGGCCGGTGCCCGGCGGGTATTACCACTGAACGTCAGCGTTCCAGCCCACTGCGCCCTAATGCAACCGGCCGCAAATAAATTGGCACTGGAGTTGGAACAGATAAAATTCCAGCCCGCCGCGATTGCCGTGGTTCAAAATGTCGACGCGGAGATTTGCAAGGCACCGGAGCTAATAAAGGAAAACTTGATAAAACAGCTGTATAGCCCTGTTTTATGGACAGATTCTATGCAATTAATTTATAAAGCAGGTATCAATAAAGTAGTGGAATGCGGTCCTGGAAAAGTCCTCTGCGGGCTGATTAAACGTATCGAACCCGCATTGCTATGCTTTGCTAGCGATGAGCCCCAAAGCTGTGACAGCGCCATCGCCGAAGTGTCGACCTGAAGCCTGGTCGCAGACAGGGAAATCGGGCGAGTAGCTACATCTCCCAATAACAAAGTGGAAAATAAGTGCTGGAGGAACCAGTCTATGAGCGAACTTGAAGTAATTGCGCTGGTAACGGGCGCCAGCAGGGGTATAGGCCGTGCTATTGCCATTGAACTGGCTGGCAACAAGGCTTACACGGTAATTGGAACTGCCACCACGGCCCAGGGTGCGGACAGCATCGGTACTTATCTAACCGAGGTAAAAGCGAAGGGGGAGGGGCTGGTGGTCGATGTTGCATCCGATGACTCAGTCACCGGGCTGATCAACACGATCAAGGAAAAATACGGCGCACCCGCTGTGCTGGTGAATAATGCTGGAATTACCCGAGATAACTTACTGATGCGAATGCAGTCAGAAGAATGGTCGGCAGTGATCGATACCAACCTGGGGTCGATGTATCGGGTCTGTAAGGCCTGTGTGCGGGGAATGACCAAGGCGCGCTGGGGGCGCATCATTAACATCAGTTCGGTGGTCGCTTCCAGCGGCAATGCGGGGCAGACTAACTACGCGGCTTCAAAAGCTGGAATTGAAGGATTCACCCGCGCCCTGGCGATGGAAATTGGTTCCAGGGGGATTACAGTAAATGCGGTTGCCCCTGGATTTATCGACACCGATATGACCCGGGGATTAGGGGAAAAACAAGCGCAGTATATGTTGGCCCAGATACCGCTTGCGCGTTTCGGTCAACCCCAGGAAATCGCATCGCTTATCGGTTTCCTGGTCACGGAAAACGCTGCCTATATCACCGGCGAAACCATTCATGTCAATGGTGGAATGTACATGGGCTGAAGGGAAATATTTGTCTAAGTTATTGACATTTAACAGGCTTTGTAATAAGGCCTAAATTTTTAATTTATACATTACATCGCAATCAAATAGGGGTAAACTTGCGTCTCTGAAATTCATGGTTGGGCGGCTGAAACTCACGTCATGAAGCAAGGGGCTGCAAGAAATGCCGCGTGATACATAATATTAGGAGCTAATAATAGATATGAGTAGCATTGAAGAGCGCGTTAAGAAAATTGTCTGCGAACAACTTGGCGTAAAGGAAGACGAGGTAAAACCTTCTGCTTCATTTGTGGAAGATTTAGGTGCTGATTCGTTAGATACCGTCGAACTGGTCATGGCTTTGGAAGAAGAATTTGAGACAGAAATTCCTGATGACGAAGCGGAAAAGATCACTACTGTCCAGCTAGCCTGCGACTACATTAACAAAACCCTGTAAGACTTCACTGATTACAATACGCAAAGCTACTCTGGAGCATTCTGGAGTAGCTTTTGTTTATTTGGTGGCAGGCAATTGAAGTCGGGAGTGGGACGCGGTGAGCAACAGAAGAGTGGTGATAACCGGGCTGGGTTTAATTACGCCAGTCGGCAATGACGTAGAGGGTGCCTGGGAAGCTCTGAAGAATGGTCGAAGTGGTATTAATTCTATCGAGCATTTCGACACCACTGGGTTCAGCACCCGTATTGGCGGTTCGATAAAAAATTTCGATTGCAGCCTCTATATGCACGCCAAGGACGCGCGGCGCATGGATATCTTCATGCAGTATGGGATCGCGGCGGGGGTAAGTGCTTTCAAGGATGCCGGGCTTGCCGATTCCAGTTGGAATCCAGAGCGCGCCGGCGTCGCTATCGGCTCCGGTATTGGTGGCATTACCGCCATCGAAGATGCCGCCTTGTTGATCAAGGATGCGGGGCCTCGCAAGATTTCTCCTTTCTTCGTACCCGGTTCTATTATCAATATGATCGCTGGTAACTTGTCCATTAAGTTTGGTTTCGAAGGCCCAAATATTGCTGTGGTCACGGCCTGCACGACGGGCGCGCACAACATCGGTTTGGCAGCTAACATGATTGGCAATAACCAGGCTGATGTGATGATGGCCGGCGGTGCGGAATTCGCCACGTCGCCGGTTGGGCTCGGCGGTTTTTGCGCAGCGCGGGCCTTATCAACCAGAAACGACGATCCAGAAAATGCCAGCCGACCTTGGGATAGGGGTCGCGATGGCTTTGTCCTCAGTGATGGCTCCGGCATCATGGTCCTGGAAGAACTCGAGCATGCCCGCAAGCGCGGCGCTAAAATCTATGCCGAACTGGCGGGTTTCGGTATGAGTGGTGATGCCTACCACATGACCTCACCGCCAGAGGGTGGCGTCGGTGCGGCGCAGTGCATGCGCAACGCCCTGGTCAGTGCCGAAATGAATCCAGACGCAATCGATTATATTAATGCCCACGGCACCTCAACGCTGGCCGGTGATATCGCCGAAACCCAGGCTATAAAGTCTGTGTTTTCCGACCATGCATCCACGCTTTGTGTGAGTTCCAGCAAGTCTATGATCGGACATCTGCTGGGAGCCTCCGGCGCCGTGGAAGCGATCATTTGCGTGTTGACTCTCAGGGACCAGGTCATCACGCCCACGATTAATCTCGATAATCCTGATGAATCATGTGATCTCGATTATGTGCCCCATACCAGCAGAGACCAGAAAGTGAGCACGGTGCTGTCCAACTCCTTTGGCTTCGGTGGCACTAACGGCAGTCTTATTTTTACCCGATTTGATTCCTAGCTAAGGAACTACCGGTACTACCAGTCCGATAACTCAACAGGCGATGCAATTTCACCATGAAATTTTTAATTCTGCCAACCGAGCGACCACTACTGGGTGTGACTATCGCCGGGTCGATTTTACTTGTCGTTGTCAGTCTGGGTTTTCTGGCAGGATTTCGCAGTCTCTACCTGCCAATCACTTGCCTCGATGATGAGTCAATTTTCGAAGTCTCTGCAGGCAGCTCCCTGAATCGAGTGGTAAACGAACTGGCCGCGGCCGGCGTGATTCAACGGCCGCAACTATTTAAATTGCTGGCGCTTTGGCGAGATGTCGACGAGCAGATAAAAGCTGGTGAATACCGATTCGAATCCGGCATAAGCCCCGCCGGGCTGCTGACGAAGATGGTGGCGGGGGACACGATTCAATACCGAGTCACCCTGGTCGAAGGCTGGACCTTCAGGCAGGCACTGCAGGCGATATGGCGCAGCGAAAAGATTGGCGCGCGCCTGCGATCCGCTTCCGAGAGGGAGCTCGTGGCGCTGCTGGGCATTGACAGCAATAGCCCCGAGGGTCAACTGTTCCCGGATACCTATTTTTACAGTATGGGCACCACCGATATCGATATCCTGCGCCGGGCGCACAATCGATTGCAACAGATGCTGGCATCGGCCTGGGAATCGAGACTCGGTGCTCTGCCGTATGACAATGCTTATGAAGCGTTAATCCTGGCTTCGATAATAGAAAAAGAATCGGCGCTCGGTAGCGAGCGGGGGTATATCGCGGGGGTGTTTATACGGCGTCTAGAATCCGGTATGCGTTTGCAGTCTGATCCTACCGTTATCTATGGCTTGGGCGAAAATTATACCGGCGATTTAAGCCGTGCCGACCTGCTGGCGGCAACGGCATACAATACCTACCGTATCGAAGGCCTGCCTCCCACTCCTATCGCCCTGGCTGGGATGGAATCGATCAGCGCAAGTCTGAATCCGCTCGCGTCCGATTATCTGTACTTTGTTGCCAGGGGCGATGGCAGCCATGAATTTTCGAGCAACCTGGCCGAGCACAATGACGCGGTTAATCGCTATCAACGACAGAACTCTACGCAGTAGCTTAGGAGCAAACATGGGGGCAGAAAAGGCAATGTTTTTGACTGTCGAAGGAGCAGAAGGCGTCGGTAAAAGCACTCATATCGAAACCATCAAAAATTTTCTCGACTCCCGGGATATTCCCCACATCCTGACCCGGGAGCCGGGGGGTACGCCGGTGGCAGAACGCATAAGAGAGCTACTGCTCGCGGTGGATGAAGACGAAACACTGTGTGAACTCAGCGAATTGCTGCTGGTGTTCGCGGCCCGAGCCCAACACTTGGAGCGGGTAGTCAAACCCGCACTGGCTCAGGGCAAATGGGTAATCTGTGACCGGTTTACCGATGCTACCTACGCCTATCAGGGTGGTGGCCGCGGCCTCGATGTTGCCATCATCGCGAGCCTGGAGTCCCTGGTACAGGGTGAACTGAAACCCGACCTTACGATCATTCTGGATCTGGATCCCCGCATCGGTATTCAGCGCGCCAGCGAACGCGGCGAACTGGACAGGTTTGAGCGAGAGCAAATTGAATTTTTTGACAAGGTACGGCAGCGCTATCTTGACATAGCGGCGGCTGACCCCCAGCGCTGCGCAGTGATCGACGCTGGCAATGACCTGGCAACGGTGTCGTCAGAGCTGCGGAAGATTCTCCGCAGCAGGGTGGCCCGGCATGTCTGAGAACGATGGCGAAACGGATTTAGCGGCGCTGGCGCCATTTTCCTGGCAACAACAGCAATGGCATCAAATTCTAGGCCAGTTCCGGGCTAATCGTCTCGCCCATTCCACCCTGGTCTGGGGTGAGTCTGGTCTGGGCAAAGTGGAATTTATAAACAGTTTCTCTCGCCTGATGTTGTGCCAGCAGCCAACAGCAGAACGTGCCTGTGGCAGCTGCAAGAGTTGTCTCCTGGTGAAAAATAATAGCCATCCGGATTTGCAAGTGATTGCTCCCGAAGCGGGCAGCAAGGAAATCAAGATCGACCAGGTCAGGGCGGTGACCGACTTTGTTAACCGGACTAGCCATGCTGGCGGCGCCAAGATTGCCATCATCGACCGGGCCCATCGCCTCAACATCAGTTCTGCCAATGCCTTGTTAAAAACGCTTGAAGAACCTAGTAATAACACCTATCTGTTTTTGATCACAAATCTCTCTGGCAGGCTCAAGCCCACCATTCGCAGCCGCTGCCAGCGTCTGCAGTTTACTGTGCCGACGACGGCAATCTGCAGAGACTGGTTGTCAGGAAGGCTGCAAGCCGATGTAATTGATAGTGCCGTGCAGGCCGCAAGTAACCGGCCGCTGCTGGCCCTCGAGCTCGCGTCCAGTGGTGCGGTGACGAACCGACAGGAATTCATCGCTGCGCTTACCGAACTGAGTCGAGCTCGTGCGCCGATCCAGGCGCCAGTGAATCTTGCGAATAAAATGGGAGAAAGCGCTGCTATTGAGTATTTGTTGTGGATTTCGTCTATATTGATTAAGTGTATTCTAACGGCACAGATGCCATCTGCTGCCGATGATTCCGGCGTCGGCCTATGCTCTTTGTTTAGTACTGCCGATATCTCGAGGCGGGGTCTGGCGGTGGCTTTACTGTGCTACCAGCAGGAACTGTCGACGGCGCGAAAGCAGTTGATGAGCGGTGCCAATCCGAACCCGCAGCTAATCATGGAGTCACTAATGTGGCGTTGGAGTGAACTGTGCAGGCAATCGCTTGGCCAAGCTGGATAGGCGGAATCGAATAATGACCACGGTACAAACCATATTTTCTCTTGCCATCAAAACCGAGCTAATTCTGCAACGAGTCTATATGCCATTTCTTAAACATGGGGGCTTGTTTATCGCCGGCAATCGGGGTCTGCAAATTGGCGAGCGTGTGTTTCTGTTATTGCAGTTAATTGATCGCACCGAGCGAATTCCAGTTGCAGCGAAAGTAGTATGGATTACATTTGCCGGCGCCATGGGAAATCGAACACCGGGGGTAGGGGTTCAGTTCGAAGAAGCCGAGGGGGAGGCAAAAAATCAAATAGAACATCTGCTGGCAGCGGGACTGGACACCACTACCGCCACATCCACTTTTTAGGCGCCGACACCTGGGGCAGGAAAATTCTGTTGCTTCTAACCCCGCTTAATATCCGCTGAACTTATCTCTGACCAGCTCGCCGATGGCAAGACTTGCAGTCAGTGCTGGCGACTCCATTCCGAACAACTGGATTAGGCCCGGCATGCCATGTTCGGCACCATCGAGTACCACGAAATCGCCTGGGGCTTCTCCCGCTGCTACGATTTTTGGACGGATACCGGCGTAAGCAGGCACTAACAAATCTGCAGTTACGGCGGGGAAATATTTGGCGACGGCGGCGGCAAATGAACTGCTTCGGCTTGAATCAATATCGTATTCGGTGCTGTCGACATATTCTGTGTCCGGTCCGAATCGCAATTGGGACGATAAATCCAGGGTGGCGTGTATGCCCAGTCCAGTCTCATTCGCTTCTGGCAGGGGATAGATGAGATGCTGGAACGGGTTTTTACCGCTAAAGTCAAAGTAGCAACCCTTGCACATATGCAATTCGGGAATCAATGCCTGATCGAAGTCGGCGATGTTTCGTGCCAGGGTTTGTGCGTGTAAGCCAGCACTATTAATTAATAGATGGCACTGAAATGTATAGTGCTCGGGGTGCGATGATGCGGTGATGGTACTGTCGACCACGAATAGTTGCTGCTTAAATTCGATTGAATCTACTGTAGTGTGGGGAGCAAAATGCACCGCCTGATTTTGCGCGAGGCGCATAAGGCTTTGCATGTAGACATGACTGTCGATGATGCCGGTGGAAGGGGAGAACAGCCCGGTTTCCGAATTGAGGGCTGGTTCATTTTTTCTTAAATCGGTTTTAGTTAGCCATTGCAGGTCGGTGACGCCATTGGCTTCGGCCTTGGCTTTGATGGCTTGCAGTGGGTCCTCATCATGGCGCGAACCAACAATATATTTCCCCAGCTGTTTATAGGGCACATCGAACTGGCGGCAGTGCTGGTAGAGAAGTTGCTTACCGCTGACACAGAGGCGGGCCTTAAGGCTGTCGCTTGCGTAGTAAATGCCGGCATGAATGACTTCGCTGTTGCGACTGCTGGTATGCTGGCCAAAGCTGGAATCCCGCTCCAGAATGACGATGCTCCGGTTGCGAAATCGTGGGTCGTGGGAAATCTGATAGGCAATAGCGAGTCCAACCACGCCGGCACCCACTATACATATATCAAACTGATCCAAGTTGATGATTCCCTGTTGCCGACTTGCGACCCAGCATTTTTGCCGTCACGACCTGTGCCTAGGTGTTACCTGTCTGAAGGTTAGATTGATTCGTGGCGAGTGTAGTGTAGTTTCCTTGGGTAATTGATGTAACCAGTTGTTTTGCAGGGTTTTGCCCATGAATAAAACACTGCCATTCCGTAATAGCATGTGGTATCGATCACGGTTTTTATCACGCTTGTGTCGCAATTGAAATTTTCTCTCTGCCCCCAGGCTCAACGATGCGATTACAGGATTGGCGCCTAGCTCCGATTCGTCATCGGCGTGCCAGCCGACACTGTCCCGGCCATCACGATAATAATTGAGTAGCACAGAGTTGAAATCAGCATGGCCAAGGGCCTGGATCTTCTGCCTTATTGCCGTGATCGGCGGCTGCCAGGGCACGGGTTCCAGGCTGATACCCGAGTAGCCGTAACCACTGCCGTGATCCCCCATCCAGCACTGTAACCGGGGCACAGGAATCCGTTTTCCCGCCATGCGTATGCTGTCCTGCCGCCAGGGGATTTGTGCCAGTAGCGTCTCAAGCAACTCATCGGCGTAGGCTGGGGCGAATAACCGGGGGTATTCGCGAATACACGCATCCCCCAAATCATGGTCGATGAACGGCAGCTTCGAGGACTGATGGAATAGATCGGGTTGCATTGGCTGTTCACTGCGGTGATCGTGCATAATGCCGTCTTGCGGGCTTTACGACTATAAGGATACAGTAACTTGGAACTATATGATTACGATTTGTTTGTTATCGGCGCTGGTTCCGGTGGGGTCCGGGCCTGCCGCATCGCGGCAACTCTAGGGGCAAGAGTTGGCGTAGCCGAGGAACGCTATT
>PCCP01000043.1 GCA_002731775.1 Gammaproteobacteria bacterium | reverse complement strand
GACGTACACTCGAGTATCTCTGACAAAATACCTAACCGTTCGTCCAATATAGTATGTATAGGGGTGCGATGGAACCATCCTTGTGAAAGGGGGGATACCCCCGGGGGTGGGGTAATTCCGGAAAGGTACTGCTAGTTAGTAAGTAAATGCATAAGTGTTTGATAGTTGGGTAGGATGATGATTTAGTAACACTGAATGCAACACTAACGTCATCATGATCTAATATATTATTTAATATCAATATGTTATGCCTCTGATTCAACTCCCCCCGCCGCTCAAGTGAGTGCCCTTAACTTTATGAATTCCATTCCAGCTTCAATCTATTGCCAGTTCTAGCTAGAGAGAGATACACTGGCCCGACGCCGGAAATCTGTAAGTTCGCTTTCAAGATGGATGCTAATTATGAAGAGTTTATTGCTGTTGTTTGCATGCTTATACTTGCCCCTGTCATCTGCTATGGCCGCCGAGAATACAGATGCCGGCAATGTTGATGACGCTAGGATTATCAATTCGCCCGAAGTAGAACCTGGCAGCTGGCTTACTTACGGTCAGTCTTACAAAGAGCAGCGCTTCTCGCCACTCACCCAAATCACTCCTGACAATGCCGATCAATTGGGGCTGGCCTGGAGCAAACAAATTGGCGACTACAATATGCGTATGCAGGGTACGCCACTGATGGTTGATGGCGTTATGTATGTCACCAATGGCTGGAGCGTGGTGTACGCCCTTGATGCAACAACTGGTGAGGAAATCTGGCGCTATGACCCTGAAGTCGACCGCAGTTATATCCGCCTTGCCTGTTGTGGCCCAGCCCATAACCGTGGCGTTGCGGTATACGAAGGTAAGATCTATGTCGGTACCTTCGATGGTCGACTGATTGCCATCGATGCAAATAGTGGTGAAGAGATTTGGGATATAGACACATGGATTCCCGAGGGCCTAGGTCGCTTCAACATAACTGGCGCTCCCAGGGCAGCTGCCGGTAAAGTTTACATAGGGCAAGGCAGTGGAGAGTCCGGTCGTCGCCGGGGTTATGTTACTGCCTATGATGCAGAAACTGGCGAAGTAGACTGGCACTTTTTCCTCGTTCCCGGCGACCCCAATGAGCCCTTTGAGCATCCAGCAATGGAATTGGCTGCCCAAACCTGGGGCGGCGAATGGTGGAAGTACGGCGGCGGCGGTACGGCCTGGAACTCACTCGTATACGATGAAGAATTTAATAGCTTGTATATTGGTGTAGGCAACGGTGCTCCCTGGCCTCGAGAGATTCGTTCTCCTGGTGCTGGCGATGACTTATTTCTTTCCAGTATCGTTTCCGTTGATGTAGATACGGGTCGCATGAACTGGTTTTACCAAACTACACCTGGCGACAATTGGGACTACAGCTCTGCCATGGACATGGCCTTAGGCGAGATTGAATTCGGCGGTGAGATGCGCAAGGTCTTATTACAGGCACCAAAGAATGGATTCTTTTATGTGATCGATCGGGAAGATGGCGAGCTGCTCCGGGCACTTCCCTATACCGAAGGGATTACCTGGGCGACCCGAGTCGATATGGAAACCGGCCGCCCCGTGGAGAATCCCGATGTGGTGTACGAGGCCAATCCCCAATGGATTTTACCGGCCAACTCCGGTGCCCATAACTGGGAACCCCAGTCCTGGGACAACGAGCTTGGCCTGATGTATTTTTACTACCACGATATCGCGAATTTCTATTCCCTGGATGAGACCTTTGTAGAAACCGGTGAATACGAAATTCGAGAGCGGGGCCTGAGCCTGGGCTGGGGCGAAGGCGAGTATCGACGCCGTTTGATAGAAGAGGCGGACCCTCGCCCGGAGTCTGCTGCCTTTATCGGCGCCTTCGACCCGATCACTGGTACGTACAAATGGAGACAGCCGCTGGAATCCATTTATAACGGTGGTGTTGTGGCAACGAGAGGCGGAGTGCTGTTCCATCCCGAAGGCACAGGAGAATTAGTTGTTCGCGATACTGAGAGCGGTCAGGCACTCTGGCATTTTAAAACACCCGGCACATTTCGATCTACCTCAGTAATGACTTATCAAGTAGATAATATTCAATATGTGGCCACTATGATGAATGGCAATCGTACGATCGATACTGGCGGTACGGTACTTGTCTTCAAGCTGGATGGTGATGAAACTCTTTCCGTGCCCGAGATTGTTGAAGCACAAATTCCACAGCAACCCGACGATGAATTTAGCTCCGAGCAGTATCGCCAGGGCGATACTTTGTATCATGCACAGTGTGCAAGTTGTCATGGAGGAATAGGCATTCCTTCGGAAGTCGCGATCGTAGCGCCTGACTTAAGACAGATGACCCTGGACACCCATTCAGAAATGGCCAACATTGTTCTAGGTGGTAGCAGAGCACAGCTTGGAATGCCAGATTTCGAAGAGGCCATTAGCGCCGATCAACTTGAGGCGATACGGGCTTTTATTGTTACTCAAGCGAGACAGCTGAAACAGTGGCAAGAGGATCGACAGGCAGAAGAAGAGGCGGCGAATCGCGAAGCGCTGGACAGAGCCTAACAGGCTTAAAGAGTGATAAGGAAAGAGGAATAAGAAGAGCGATAAGTAAACCTTATCGCTCTTCTTTCATTCGAGTCGCAATTGCCAATTCCTACTTAAGGGTATTATTCAACTAAAATGCTGAACTGAGTTGCTGAACTAGCTTACTCAATCAAACCATCCATAATGTCGTACATGCGCTGCACGGCTTCTAAATTTGCGCCGAGCTGTGTTATGCCGAGAGTGTCGGCATGTTGGCGTAAATCTGCTCTAGTAGCTGCCTCTTCCGCGCTATATCCTAGCCCTTTCAAGCGACGCACTTCTTCGGTGAGGTCAGTGTAGTAAGCCTGTACATTGTCTATTCGCGCCCGGTCACTGAAACCTGGACCATGTCCTGGTAGCACTAAATCAAAATCCAGTTGCTTCAACGCCTGCAGGGTGTCAGCCCATTCCGTAACGTAACCATCACCCATATAAGAAACTCCACCTAGCATCATGTCGCCGGTGAAGACTATTTTTTCTTCCGGCAGATAGATAGCGAGATCACCACCGGTATGTGCGCGGCCGAAATAGTGAAGCTGAATTTCTCGGCCACCACGATACAGGGTCAAGGTATCTCGCAGAGTCGTTGTCGGTGGGGTAAACACGATTTCATCTTGTGCGCTCACATGTGCCTGCCAGAATTCCAGCTGCTCCTGTAGTTCTTGTCGCTCCTGAGTGCTGCTCGCATTCTCCAGCTCCTGCTCAAGCCGTGCCACCGTGTTGTCGAAGCGTTGCAAGGAAGAAAGATAGGTGTGCTCATTAGCCGGGTCCGCAGTGAGTTTCTCATAGGTGACTTCGTGCCCTATGATTTCAATGTCCGGGCCGAAGGCTGGCACGCCGTTGGCATGGTCGTAGTGATAGTGTGAATTGATTAGCGTTGTGACTGGCTTGCTGGTGACTACACGTATCGAGTCTAGCAATGCCCTTCCCGCTGCTGGCGTTATATGAGAATCGACCACCACTACATCTTCATCTCTCTCAATGATAAGCGCATTACTCATGGTGTAGAGCGCGCCGTTGCCGGTGGCGAAATATATCCCCTCGGCAACTTCTTCCAGTCGATGGGTAGGTGTATCGATGATTTCCTGTGCCAGTGCTACATTGAGCGAGGCAGTCAGGCTAAAAGCTGCCAATACACACAATAGATGGACTCTTCTCATCGGCCTTCTCCTTGCTAATTCACAATTTCGTCTATTCTAGTCGAGATTTACCCGCAGTACACGCCGACTTAGTACATGCAGAGCTATGGTGCAGTGCATTTCGTTGGTGCAGAGAAACTGAGCGGTGATTGAAACTAATTACTCTATATCGTATCTTGCAGACTTCTGCATAGCCTATCAAATTCAAATGTTGAGGGTTCTATTATGAAGCGTCTGATTGCTTTACTGGCCATAGCGGTTTCAGGTCTATTGGTGCAAGCTCCGGCACAGGGCCACCATGCGTTTTCCTCAGAATTCGACATTAACAAGCCTATTCGTTTGCGTGGCGTGATTACCCGCATGGAATGGGTTAACCCTCATACTTGGCTGCATATCACCGCTACTCTGGAAGATGGTAGCGAAGAAGATTGGATGCTAGAGGGCGGCACCCCGAATACGCTGCTACGGGCTGGCCTCACCCAGTCGGTATTACAGCTAGGCACGGAAATTCTTGTCCGTGGTTATCAGAGTAAGGATCCAGACTGCCTGCCTAAGTGTCGGGGTAGTGGCAGAGATATTACCTTTACAGATGGAACAAATATTTTCATGGGCTCCTCCGGTGCAGGTGCTCCTCCCGCCGGTAACTAGCCAGCAACAGGTGACAAACTCGGCGAAGGGTGAATTTCAAATGAGTGATACAAATTCTATAACCATGAGAGATGAACTGCTCCCTAAGAGTTACAGCTTTCACTTAGCGAATCTGGTTTTCTGGAAGACAATGTCATTGCTGCTTCTAGGCGTGCTAATAACATCCTGCTCACCCGCCCCGACAAGCCCTAACGAGACTAGCTCAGAGCTCGCCAGTTCAATAGAAGTGAACGAGCCTCCTGACTTAAGCGGTATTTGGCAGGCGCTCAATACAGCACACTGGGATGTTGAGGGACATACTGCACGAGGTATGCCAGTAACCAATATTCTCGGTGCATACGGCGTGATGCAGGCGGGCACCAGTGTGGTGGTAGGAGATGAAATTCCCTACCTGCCAGAGATGCGGGCACAACAAGAGAGTAATCAGGCCGACTGGGCCAATCTGGATCCTGCTGCCAAGTGTTATATTCCCGGCATACCACGACAGACTTATATGCCAGCACCGTTCCAAATTTTACAGACAGACAGCGAGATATTTATTGCCTACCAGTGGGGTAGTAATAGCCGCAGCATCTTTATGGATAGACCTGGCACCTCCGCGCCTATTCCTTCCTGGATGGGATATTCCCTGGGTCGATGGGAAGGCGATACTTTGGTAGTAGATGTTAGCTCCCAGATGTCCGATACATGGTTTGATGCAGCCGGAAACTATCACAGCGATGAACTGCACGTAGAAGAACGCTATAGCCTGATCGATGATAACCACATCGAGTATGAAGCGACGATTACCGATCCCAAAGTTTTTCGGGAGCCGTGGACTATTCGCATGCCGCTCTATCGTCGCATCGAAAACGATGCACGCATACTGGAATTCAAGTGCGTCGAGTTTGCCGAAGATTTGCTGTATGAACATTTACGTAAAAACTATGAGGGGCCCCGGGCGCTCGATGGCAGTATCCCTGAAAACCCAGTTTGATCGCTTGCAAATAGTTTATTATGAAACCGAAACTATGAATAAGAGGACGTCCACATGAAGAATTCAACCTTAGCTGTCCTTGTTTTTGCTTTATTTGGCATCAGCTCAACCGTAAGTGCCGATGTGCCAATGAAATCCTGGGGCAAGCCAAACCTCCAGGGTAATTGGGATTTTCGGACTATCACACCGTTCCAGCGCCCCGCATCATTCGCCGACAAAGAATTTCTGACTGCAGACGAGATTGAAGAATATGAAACAGCCGTCAAGAATTCTCGTGCGGCGCGAGCGACAGCGGAATTCGATGGGGAGTATGACCAGCAGGATCTAGACGTCGGCTACGACCAGTTCTACCTGGATCAAGGCACTACCATGAGTTCAACTATGCGCACCTCGCAACTTGTTTATCCGGAGAACGGGCGCATGCCAGCGATGACCGATCGCGGTAGAGAAACGGCAGGTTACTTTCGGGCCTTACAACGCCGCGCTCCCGAGGGACCAGAAGACAGAAACACCTATGATCGCTGCATTCTTGGCTTTAACGCAGGGCCGCCTATGCGCTCCGGTGCCTATAACAATATGATGAAGCTAGTGCAGACCGAAGATTACATTGTGATCCAAACGGAGATGGTGAATGACCATCGCGTCATTCCCACCAATGGCGGTGAGGCGCTGCCGAGCAATATGCGTTTGTGGAAGGGAGACTCTAGAGGCGAGTGGGACGGCGATACCTTTGTAGTGACGACGACCAACTTCAATCATTTGTCTCGGTTTAACGGCACCGGTGAGAACATGACCTTAACCGAGAGCTTTACCCGATTAGATGATGATCGGCTCGAGTATCGGTGGACCGTAGAAGACCCGGAGATGTATACCGACAAATACACCTCGGTCGTTGAATTGCAGCGTACGGATGCCGATTTGTTTGAATATGCCTGCCATGAAGCAAACTATGCTATGCCGCTTATGCTCAGCGGTGCGAGAAAGCAAGAAGCGGCTGGCATCGAAGATGACACTTGGCTGCCTAGCTGGAGCCGATAGGTCCGGCGATAGTTTTTGATCTACTATGTTTAATTATCATTCTCATTATTGGGCAAGCTGTATGCCAGGTATTGAGAACTCGATGGCGGGCCCATGCGTCCGCCACCGGCGGCAATAACTACGAACTGTTGTCCATCCACACTATACACCGCTGGAGTAGCAAACCCGGCCGCTGGCAACTCCGTTGACCAGAGTATCGATCCATCGACAGAATCATAGGCGCGAAACATTCGATCCGGTGTCGCGCCGATAAAAATGACACCCGACTCAGTAACAACTGGGCCACCATAACTCTCCGCACCATAATCTAGATCTGGGTGACTCGGATAATTGCCGAAGTTTACCTGCCAGTCGATTTCGCCAGTAGCCAAGTCAATAGAGTTCAGCGTTCCCCAGGGCGGCGTGTTGCCCGGCAAGGCTTCATGATCTCTTACCCGCAGATAGCCAGCGAAGGCATAATCAATTTCGGTGCTCGGTTGATCCGCATCTTCCTGTTCCGGATTGCGTATATAGGATACAACGGCGTTGATCTCGACCTGGTCGAGGCTGTCAAATGAAGGCATGGCTCCGCGGCCTTCGACGATGAGCTCTCGAGTTTCCGCTGTGGACAATCGATCCGTGATGCCTGTTAGATCGACTCCTCGATCCGTTCCAGCGAGGTTTTCTCCGTGGCAGCCTGCACAATTTTCTGCAAAAACACCTCGATTGCTAAACCCTACAGGTATTTCAAAGAGGCGGATAATGCCTCCAATTTCCTGTGCATTGAGTATCAGCTTGTGTCCATTTGGATCGTAAGCAGATCCTCCCCACTCGGCGCCACCATCGTAGGAGGGATAAAACAGTATTCCTGCAGTAGTCGGTGGGGCCCAGGGTCGCTGATCGAGAGGTGCTACCACCTCCGTAACATGATCGATAGCTTCCTGATTGCGGGTGGTCATTTCAAATTCTTGACGGGTAAAAGCGACGGATGAAACAGGCTGAGAGTCGGCAGCCTGTTCACCGGGTAATGTGCTCGCTATGCCGTCCACTTCATAGATGTCGTAGAGTGATTCTCCCGTATCGCGGTTGAACAGAAATAAATGACCCGACTTGGTGGTTACCGCAACACCATCGACTAATACGCCATTCCGTTCAAGCTGCACCAGAGTTGGGGGCGAGGGGAGATCGCGATCCCAGAGATCATGACGAATGGTCTGATAATGCCAGCGGTAGCTGCCGGTGTGCACGTCCAAGGCGACCAGGCTATTGGCGAAGAGATTGTCCCCTTTGCGAGAAGCGCCGTAGAAGTCAGGAGTGGCTGAGCCTGTCGGAATGAACAACATGCCGCGTTCTTCATCCAGAGTCATGCCGGTCCAATTATTTGCTCCTCCTGAATTCAATAATGCCCCTTCTTCCCATGTGTCAGAGCCTAATCCACCAGTGAGCGGTAAGCTGTTAAAGCGCCAGATCTCAGCGCCGGTTCTGACATCAAATGCGCGGATCATACCAGCGTGTGAGGTGGAGCTTTCGCTAGTGGAGAAACCCATGATCAACATATTCTCAAACACGATACCGGGAACACTGGTGAAGAAAGGACCTACATCAGCTGATGGTCTCAGGTCTAAACGTCCGTCTTCACCAAAGCTCTCTACCGGTTCTCCAGTGCCAGCATCGAGTGCAATCAGTTCTCGACCGGCCGCATAGATGAGACGTCTCTCATTGCCCTCTTGCCACCACATCAGGCCTCTTTGTGGGGCGCCATTGCCCCCGGTGTCATAACGCCAGATCTCTTCTCCGGTAGCGGCATTTAGGGCAAAGGCTACTAGTTTGGGAGAGAGACTATAGAGCACACCATCGACTACCAGTGGGCTGGTATACATAGTGGAGCCGCCTTCACGCAATTCGCCTGAATCATAGGACCAGGCAAGTTCGAGTTGCTCGACATTATTCCGAGTGATCTGGGTGAGCGGGGAATAGTGAGTGCGCGCGTTGTCTCCGAGATAGGTATCCCAGTTGCTATTGGATGGAATATCAGTGCCGATTGATTCTGGCGTGCAGCTCAACAAGATCAGGGGGAGCGTGAGAATTCCAGCGATTTTCATAATTATCCCTTGGGCAGACTTCATCTGTGAATAACTAACTGATTACGGGCTTCACCTTAAACTAAATAATCAAGAACAAGAAGCGGGACGAATTGACCATACAAACAAATCAAGGAATTGCGCTACGCTTTTTCAAACGCCAATCCATGGAAATATCCCGTGTAAATAGTTGAACTTGGCCAGAGAAAAACCTCGTTCGACGGCGGTTCAGATGCTTTTCGAGTAGGAAATCTTAGTAACATCGCCTGTAACATCAACGAAACTTGAGCCGAGATTATTTAAATTATATCAATGCGTTATACACTCAGATCGCCCCCTCCTATAGAAATTGTTATACCATTTTTATGTAACACTGAAAGTCACAACAGTTAAAATTTGATTGAACAATTCAAGCGTAAACATTTACTTAATCTATGCGTTCAACTCCTACCCCGCCTCCTGGTCTCCACTTACCAATAGCCCTTCCCAAAACTACTGTATTTTTCCTTTTGACCCCTTTTCTTTAACCCCTTTTCTCAGCAGAAAGTACTTTTACTTCGGCCTCCTAATTCCTGTCGTTAACCATTCCACAGTTCTATCTTTGATTAAAATTTGTTATACCTGACATTGTGCGTAGTTGGTGACAGCTCTTGCCAGTAGTGCTCTGAATATTACAACAACTAACAGGAGCAATAAGAATGAATAAATTCAAGCTATTACTGGCCTTCGTGTTCTCTGTGACAGCGTCACTTAAAACTGTTGCACAAGAACCGGTCAACCCCGCTGCACTGGGTGGCGTCATGGGCACGACTGATGTGGTCGTTTCTGACATTCCAGGTTATGTTGCCGCCTTGAAGGAGAACTCTCAGCTTTTTGCCGTACTCAATTACAGCCTCGCTGGATTCTGTGAGGCGGTGAGCGGTGGAGTTCCAGGTGAATCACTGGTGTTTAACTTTAGCAATTCCTTGGAAACGGCACTGGCGAGTTATGACACTCAACTCAACGATCCCGCTTTCGCGAGCTTTGTCGCTAATCTGGAACCTTTTCGCGAACTGGTCGGCTCCAGGCAAGCACAGGTCATTCGACCCTATACCGGACCAGCGTTGACGACCTGGGCAACTCGTAACCTTTATGTTCGCGCCGAGAATCCTCAGGCATACATCGACGCAGTTGGTGCTCTGGAGAGTACGGCCCGGGCCAATGGTTTCGCCGATTTAACCCTGATGGTGCAGCAGGAAGTAGGCTCTGGTAACACGTCGGATTTACTGGCGGTAATCGCTGTTTCGCCTTCACTTGCCAGATTGGGAGCAGCTCTCGACGCAATCACCGGGGAAGGCTGGGCACAGGACGCATTTGCTAGCGTGCAAGCCGCCCGATCGCGAATAACGGAAGACAAGATATATCGTTGTCAGCAGATTTACCCCGCAATTTAAACGCTGACTTGTCTCAAGATTGAAGGGGTCGAAGCCAGTAGCGTTCGACCCCTTCTTATAATGAAATCCACACGTAACAATCAGATCAAAAAGGAAGCAGTAAACCAAAAAATAATCTTCCCAAAATACTTAATTTGGGACGGTAAAAAAACCTTGTTGGACGCCGGTTCAGATGTTTTTCGAGTAGGAAATCTTAGCAACATCGCCAGTAACATCAATGAAAGTTGAACTGAGCTTAATTTAATTATATCAATTGGTTAGACGCCTAGACCAACTCCCCCCGCCTTGCTCATATGGATTCTACCCCCGATTTCACGGACGGTTTAGTTAAGGTAATGCGTAAACAATTAGTTCAGGCGCCGGTTGACCTGTAACGCTGAGCGCTATGTATTGTGTATCTTCGACTGAGAAGCTCATCGGTGCAGCAGTGGCATTGCCAGGAATTTCAATTGCAGCCAGTTCCTCTCCATTCAGTTTATTTCTAGCGATCAACTTAGGCCCGTCACTCGTATTCTGTACATGAATTAATAGAGTGGATGTCACGAGTACGGGATGCCGACCACCACCGCCCAATGGTGGCAGATCAACTCCCTGCAGCGCTGGGTTATTCTCTACTCGTGCAGCACTGTCACCGTTGGCGACCTGCCACAAAATCTCGCCCTCGTTCATGTCGATGGCAGTGATAGTAGAATAAGGCGGTTTCAGGATTGGCAAGCCCTGCGGTCCGCGTACGCCCTGGTTAGCCAAGCGGTAGTAGTTAAAGTTCGATTCCCCGGGCTCGAGCGTTCCCATGAATGGAACCGTTGGGTTGTCTGAAGAGGGTATAAATAAAACCCCAGTCTCGGGATCAATGCCAGCTCCTGGCCAATTCGCGCCACCACCGGCGCCAGGGCGCAGGATCGTGCCTCGATGACCGTCATCTCGCGGCAGACTCGGCGGTGTAAACAATGGACCGTAGGTATAGTTGTTCAGAATGTTAATCGCTTCTGCTCTCAATTCAGGCGTGAAATCGATCAGGTCATCGATAGTCAAACCTTGTGGGGCAAAGGCCGGTGGCCTGGTCGGAAAAGGTTGAGTTTGAGCAGCTCTCTCGCCTGGTATAGTAGAAGGGGACACTTGTCTTTCTATTATTGGCCATACCGGTACCCCGGTGGCACGATCAAAGACGTAGGTAAATCCCTGTTTAGTTACCTGGGCAATGGCCTTGATCTCTCTCCCGTTTACGGTGATGTCGATCAGGTTGGGTGCCGCGGGTGTGTCATAGTCCCAGATGCCATGATGAATCATCTGGAAGTGCCAGATTCGCTCCCCTGTGCTTGCGTCCAGGGCAACCAGGCTTTGGGTGAAGAGATTGTCCCCGGGTCTGTGACCACCGAAAAAATCATTAGTCGGTGCTTCCATCGGCAGATAGACGAGCCCAAGTTCCAGATCGGCACTCAATTGCGACCATGCACCACCATTACCTGTATATCGCCAGGACTCTTCCTGCCAGGTTTCCACACCAAACTCACCCTGCTGGGGAATGCCGTGGAAGGTCCATTTCAGTTCGCCTGTCGGAATGTCATAACCCCTTATCCAGGTCGGTGGCCGTTCCTTGTAGTGAGGTCGGTTAGAGGTAATCTGCTGTACTACCAAGGTGTCGCCTACAACAACTGGAGGAGAAACCGATCCCACAGGTGGGGCGCCCTGCCAATCAGGCACATCTCGATCGGCTCGGGGAATACCAATAGACAAGTCGATACGACCCCCGGCGAAGTTTGTATCTACTGCACCTGAACTTGCATCCAGTGAAATGAGATAGCCGTCATTGGTCGGGAGGAGGATGCGTGCCTGGTCACCATCACTCCAGTAGGCGACACCGCGGTGATGATATCCCAGCGGACTGATGGAAGCGCCGGACAGATAGACTTCGGGGTTGTGTGTCCAGAGCGTGGTACCACTCGCGGCATCGATGGCAGCCACCTGGTTCAATGTCGTCAGCATGTAGAGCACGCCATCGATCATCAATGGCGTTGCCTGTAGCCGTCCGAAGTTGATGTCAGAACCGTTCTCTACCAATTCCTCCAAATTCAGATCTGCATCGATAGACTGCCATCTCCAGGCGATTTTCAGGCGCTCGAAATTTCCCCCGTCTATCTGGCTGAGGCTGGTGTATTTCGTGGAGCCGGCATCGGCGGCATAACTGGGCCATTCTCCTGCGTCGTTGCCAATTTGCGCGAATGCCACTAAGGAAAAACAAAAAAACAGACCGCCCATTGCCCGTGAAAAAACAGTACGCGAAAATACCATATTATGATTGTGGTACAGATAACTCATCTTACTGGCTCCATCTCCGTTTTAATCCTTCTCGATCCACCCTTTCACCGCGCAGATAGACGTCTCGGATCTGTCGGGTATTGCGAATGTCTTCCAGGGGATTGGCATCGAGGATCACGAAGTCCGCTGCCTTGCCCGGTTCCAGGGTGCCGACGTTATCCAGCCCAAAAGCTTCAGCAGAACGCGAAGTCGACGCAACAATGGCCTCACTGGGGCTCATACCCATGCGTACGAATAATTCCAGTTCGACGTGATCGGCGTAACCGAAGAAATCACCCACGGCGCCGGCATCGGTACCGAGAATGATGTGATCTTTCAATTTCAATAGATTGCTGGCCATTCGGGCCGACCGCTCTTCCGCAGCCGCGTTTCTGGTTACGGGGCTTGGGTTGTAATTGGCATTCAGCAATTCAAGGATAGATGGTGGTACCTGATCGTGGAAAAACGGATCCTGAAAAGCCGGAATGTAGTAGGGCTCACGCTTTGTCACCATGCCCAGGGTTGGAACGATGTAGACGTTATTTTCTCGCACCATCTCCAGGTATTCATCGTCCACGTCGGTATCGTAAGGCATATGAATGAATCGTCTGTTACCGAAGCTTACCAGGGACTTGTGATCGGCCAGGGTAGTGGCATGGGCAATAATCCGCATGTCGTAATTCGACGCGGTGTTCAGCACTGCCCTATAGATTTCCGGTACTAGTTTTACCTGTGCCCCGCGACGTTCGTCCCGGACATCCACCCAGATCTTGGCGATTCCATATCCGCGTCCCGCCAGCTCTCTTACGGTTCTGACTGCCTGTTCAGGGTCAGCAACGGGATGTACTCCCCAGTAATCAGGATCGTCCGTGAAGCGCGGGTTCGGGCCACCGCCCGGGGAACCCATGCCTGGCGATTGGTGGTAACGAGCTCCGCCGATATTCCCTCTGAGCTGTTCCAGTTTTACCCGCGCGGCAACCTCTTCGCTGTCGCTGCCTGTGGAGATAATCGTGCCGACGCCATGATAGGCGTGGCGGTACAGGTGGTCGGTCAGGTTTTCCTCGGTGAAAAATTGTGAACCCCAATCGCCGTAGGCTTCCCAGCCAAGGTGGGCATGGGTATTAACCAGCGCTGGCATGATGGTCTTACCGCTCAGATCATGGCTAATTGCACTGTCAGAGATATCAATGCCGGCGGCGGGACCAATGGCCAATATTACGCCACCACGGACTAAGACAGCTCCCCGCTCAATAACAGCGCCGTCACCCACAATGATGCGCGCGTTATTGAATACGTGTTCGGTGGCGTCATTGCCGAAATTATCTGACGGTTGTGCTACCGCCTGGCCAACAGTAATGAACAGGCAGAGGATTGCAGACGTGAAAGGCGATAATTTCATTAGTGGGCAAGCGGGTCAGGTCGAATCTGAAATTTGACCATCTTGCTGGTGGTGCCTTTACCGCCCTCTGTGTGCCAGTTGAAGTTGGTCCCGTAGTTCGCCCAAACGCCACGTCCTTTCCATCCGGCATCAGGGTCATCGATTCTTCCGTCCAGCCCGCGAGAGAAGAAACCCATCGGATAAGGTACACGCATCGTTACCCAATCACCCGTTTCAGGAATAAGTGCTTGTAGGGAATCCGAACCCGACCCGGTGGCTATAGGAATGTTTTCACCGAGGCCTAGCGTGCCGTAGTTATCCACCCAGTTGTAATAATGGAAGTCGGCCTTGACATCGGTTCCTTTAAGAGTGGGACCTGGCACTTCATATAGAGTCCAGCCTTCCTGACAATGTTGCGAATCTATTGTGGCGGGGCCGTTCAGCACTTCACACTTACTGCGATCGAAACTGGCCAGGTGACTGCTGCCGGACAGCGCGGTCCACACTACGCCGTGCTTGTCGACGTCTATTCCTCTGGGTCCGAAGCCTTCAATCTTACCGTCAATGACGGGCACTTCGTAGACTTCAGTAATGCAAGTCTCCGGGGGGTTGTCACCCTTATCAAAGCGGTAGATGCGACCGGGAAACTCAGTGCCACCGCCCCAGGCAACATTATCAACCAGATTGACGATGACACCGTAGCTGCCTGGACTCATTCTGGTGTCCAGGGCCGGATCAATCTCGACAAGTTGTTCACCACCACCACCTTCACCGATACTGCGTAATCCGCCAACCGGCTGATTCCAGGGCTTGGTAATGCGACCATCGCCATTCGTATCGACCACCATGGGACACCAGCCCTGGGATAATTGTGCATCGCCGGTGCGATCAAACATCCGCGTATTTATCCAGCCCATTACATCGCCACCACCACTGAAATAGAGTGTGCGATCTTCATCGTCGGCAAATTGCAAATGGTGTGTGCCGAAGCAGGTATCGATCAATCCGAATGATTCAGTCGCCGGATCATAATAAGAGGCCTGTCGAGAGCTGCCGCGTGTGGGATAGTACTGGGCGTATTTGTTAGATGAGCCTTCCTGGCACCACTCGGGTAATAAGTTGCCGCGTACTTTAGTGGTCATCCAGATTCGACCCAATTCATCAAACATCGGGTTGTGAGGATCTGCGGGCCCCGACCACAAGGCTTCATTTCCATAGAAAACAGATTCAACCGGAAATTCCTGGGCGAATCGCGTCACAGCGGGATTATCTGCATTGTCGCTTACTGCAATTTCTATGGTACGGAATTCGTTGGTACTGGTATCCAACTCCACCAGGGTCCCATGCCCACCGTCGACACCGTAGACCTTGCCCCCTGCGTTAAGTGTTGGATTACGTTTGTCGGTAGTAATCTCATCATGGATGTACGAAGACTCGTTGCCCCAGTCCCACAGGGTAAGCACCACGTTGCGTTCAATGCCACTCGGCCGCGCCGGTGCCGGGGGGACTTCTCCTGCAGCGATGCGATCAGTCCAGTCGGCATACATAGCCATGCCGCGCTCGCGCCCGAAGCGACTGGCAAAAGCACTCATGAATGGACCTCGAATACCAATGGCCGTTCTATAGTTCCAGGCCTCAACACTGGACTCGAAACCAAGATGACTGAGGTGATCAAGCGAGCGAGTTAGTTTGTTTCCAAGCTGGTGACAGAGTTGGCAACCCTGTTTCGTCATGTCAATCCACTGTGCCTGGCTGCGCATCCTCTCCGAAATGCCATTACCGCCTACACCGGTTCCAGGAAACTCATCAGCATCAGGAACCTCAAGCAGCGAATACCAATAATTAGCAGGGTAGATTTGTGCGGCTTCAAGCTGGGACTCAGCGACGAATGTATTTAAGGTGACATCCGCCCCGATTCGCAGAGAAACGGGGTTTGAGTCGACCAGACCGTAGCCTCTTACCCATACTTTGTATAATGCATCAGGCAGTTCCGGTAGCATGAAACGCCCCTCATCATCGGTGACCACGATCTTGATGAAGTGAGTCGGCAAGTCGTCCGTCTCGGCAATAACCCAAACGCCCGCTTCCTGTCCGTTGTTACTTTGCACCCTGCCTTCGATTGTGCCATTAGCATCTTGCGGCTGTGCAGAGACCGACATCGCCAGCGCGGCGATACATGTCAGGCAAAAAATGTGGCCAAGTCGTCGAAGACTTGCAAATAAATGGGCGACTGCCTTAAGCGGTAATTTTTCAATCAAGAACATGAGAGTCTCCTCAGGGCTTTTCTTTTCGTTTACTTTTCATCAAGTTAATTAGCGTGCCGTCTTACTAGATCCGACCACTCTTTATCTATCCTTTCACGGTCCTTTATCTATCCTTTAACGAGCCGACTATGTCGATCCGATTGAATCAGCGGAGCATAACGAGCCTTGTTGTCACCTCGGCCCTGTCACAGTCCAATCACCTAAGAATGATTAGATTGCGTAGATTACACTGAGCCTGGGGATCATGAAGTCTCAATTTGTAACATTTTTATTGGCAACTGACCTTCTTATTTATACCCGATTTTGATATCACTTTGAAAATGACTATGCACAGGACAGACGAACCGTTACATTTGTTAACAATATAGCTGTGTATTAAGCAGGTTTTCGATACTCTTCACAGTAGGCCGGCATGGCATCCCGCCACAGTGGGTGTGAATACTGCCGCTGCCTTGAGCACTATTGAGAGAGCCTTTGTGCAACTCATATTCAGGAGAAAGTGACCCATGGAATCAGAGATCAAGCAGTTGATGGCAGCGTTCAAGAACCGACAGATAAGTCGCCGTACCTTCCTGGGCTCGCTAGCTGCATTGGCGGTGGCTGGCTATGGCATCGATGACAGCGTCGGCACGGCTGCAAGCGCGCAAGTTTCTGCGTCCTCCTCGCTGCCACCGATTCCGGTACGGTCAATTAATCATATGACTCTCAGCGTGTCTGACCCAGCTGCATCACTGGCGTGGTATCAGGGGCTGTTTGGTATGCCCATCGCAGCTCGTCAGGCGAACACAATCGTACTTCAGGTAGGTGACGGTCCCCAGTTCATCGCCCTGGGTGGGGGTGCCAGTGATAACCCTCGAATCACTCACTATTGTCTGGCAATCGACAATTTTCACGATGAACGAATAGTACAAATCCTGGCTGAGCATGGTGTCGCCGCGACTGGACAATCCAGCGAGCTGCAGTCACGTGTAAGGATGCGCGGAGAAGAATTTGGCGGAGCACCTGCTGGTACGCCTGAGTTGTATTTCGGAGATCCTGATGGAATAGTGGTGCAATTGCAGGACTCGACTTATTGCGGTGGGGCCGGCTTGCTGGGTGAGGACTGTCTGTCGACACCTGAGCCGGCACCTACTGCAGGACTCATTACGCTGAAAGAGTTCAACCACTTTACCCTCTTCGTCGAGGATCAACAGCGTTCCGTCCAGTTCTACCAGAGTCTGTTTGGTCTGGGCATCGATACCTACCAGGGTGCTATGCCAGTACTCAGAGTCGGATCGGGCAGAGAGTTCCTGGCGCTGGCGCAGGTGCCTCCTTTATCCGGCCGTATTCACCATGCTAGCCTGAACGTCGACGATTTTGATGTCGATCAACTTTTCTCCCTGCTTGAAGGCTACGGTCTAAGCATATTGGGAGAAGCAGGCGGTGCCAACGGACCGCTGCAAGCCTATGTGTCCATGCGGGGACCGGACCGGGGCGGTGCGCCAGGCGGTACCCCTGAGCTGTATTTTACTGATCCAGACGGCATTCTTTTGCAGCTCCAGGACGCGACTTACTGTGGTGGCAACGGCTACCTGGGGAACGAGTGCGGCACGGTGGAGAATCCGACCGGGCGCAACGACTAGCAGCCGCCCGCAGTACGCTCGGCGCTGACACGGCTGCGCTATTCACCTCACCGACGGGTTCATGAATATTGTTGCAAATTATGCCCTTATGGTCGGTCGGGCCAGTATTTGCCTATGCTATAATCGCGGCTTGTGATAGTGACAGAGAGTTTATTGGGCAGGCCAGCCACAACAAGTCAGTTGCTCGCTGAAAAGAATTGTGGAGAGGGACCGACTTTCCTATAAAAATGCCTCTCAAGACTCGATCGGAACATGACATGAGAAGACTACTCGCGTTTGCTGTATTCATGGTGGCATCCAGCCTGCTCTCGGCGGCGGAGACTGTTTCGGCGAGCAATCGGGCACTGTTGGACCAATACTGCGCCATCTGCCATAACCAGGCAGTCGTCGACTCCACGGCCACTCCAAACGAGGGCCTTCAGACCACACAGCTTCGTAATCTCGGTCTGACACTGGACACCGAGGACGTGTCTAATTTGGCGGCAAACCCTGAGCTGTGGGAGCAGGTCATCAAAAAGCTTAGAGTGGGTGTGATGCCACCTCCAAGCTATCCCCGTCCAGATAAGGAGCGTTACGACGGATTCCGCACCTGGCTAGAGACCGAGCTCGACCGGGTGGCGGCGGCGCAGGTCAATCCCGGCCGGACTCAGGCATTCCACCGACTCAACCAGACCGAGTATAGAAACGCTGTCCGCGCTCTGCTGGACCTCGACATCGAAGTCAGGGAGATGATCCCGCCCGATGCGCCGGACCGGTACGGCTTCGACAACAACGCCGAAGTGCTGGCGCTATCGCCGGTGCTCGTGGAACGCTATTTCTCGGCCGCGCACAAGGTGGCCGAACTGGCGGTCGGCGCGTCGCCTCGCGGGGCCTCCATCAAAACCTACGACGTACCCTTGAACCTGATACAGGACGACCGTCTCAGCGAAGCGCTGCCATTCGGTTCCCGAGGTGGTGCTGCCATTGAGCACATGTTCCCGGTTGACGGCGAGTATAAAATCACCGTCAAACTGCAGACCAACTACGTGGATTTCGTGCGTGGATTCGACGCGCCCCATGAGATGGAGATCAGTCTCGACGGCGAGCGACTCCAGATTTTCGCCTTCGGCGGCGATGCACCGGGTGTGCCCGCACCTTACAGCTATGCAGGGAACATCCGCGGTAGCGACGACTGGGAAGAATTCATGATGGCCTTCGCGGACGAGGGCTTCGAGATCCTGATTCCGGTGCAGGCCGGCCCGCGTGTCATCGGCGCCACGTTCCCGCGCGAGATGTGGGAGGCCGAGGGCATACAGCAACCTCGGCTGTTCGGCTATCACCTGGCGGTGACCGAGCTGCCGGATGCCAATCCCAGTGTTGGCAGTATCGAGATTGAGGGGCCACTCTCGGTGACCGGGCCTGGCGACACGCCGAGTCGACGGCGCATCTTCACCTGTAGCCCGGCTAACGCCGATGAAGAGCCGGCGTGCGCCCGCCAAATACTTAGCTCGCTGGCGCGACGCGCCTATCGTCGCCCTGTGGATGAGCGCGACGTCCAGGGATTGATCCAGTTCTACAACGAAGGCCAGCGTGAGGGCGGATTCGAAGCCGGTATTCAGTTCGCGCTCGAGCGCTTGCTGGTTTCACCCGACTTCCTGTTTCGGATTGAACGGAATCCGGTGGATGCGGAACCTGGGAGCATATATGCGATCACAGACACCGAGCTAGCTTCCCGGCTGTCCTTCTTCCTCTGGAGTAGCCTGCCCGACGACGAACTGCTGGGTCTGGTCGAGCGTGGTGCCTTACACGAGCCCGGGGTACTTGAGCAGCAGGTTCAGCGGATGATGGCCGATCCACGTGCGAGCGCCTTCATCGAGAATTTCGTCGGCCAGTGGCTCTATCTGCGCAATCTCGGCGGAATCTATCCCGATCCCGCCGGTTTTTCGGAGTTCGACGAGAACCTGCGGGAGGCCTTCCAGCGTGAGACAGAGCTGTTCATCGACGATCAGGTCCGTTCTGACAGGAGCCTGCTGGAGCTGCTGAGCGCCGACTACAGCTTCATCAACGAGCGGCTTGCGCACCACTATAATATCCCCGGCATCTACGGCAGCCGCTACCGTAAAGTGACTCTAGACGGCGTCGAACGCGGCGGGCTGCTTGGCCACGGCAGCTTGATGATGGTGACCTCCTATCCGAATCGTACTTCGCCGGTGCTGCGGGGTAAGTTCGTGCTTGAGAATTTGCTCGGCGGACCACCTCCCGAGCCGCCACCCAATGTGCCAGCACTCGAGACGAGCAGCGATGGCAGGGTACTCACCATGCGCGAAGCGATGGCCATGCATCGGGAGAACCCGGCGTGCCGCGTTTGTCACGCAGCCATGGACCCGATCGGATTCTCATTAGAGAACTATGATGCCGTGGGCAAATGGCGTGTCCAGTTTGCCGCCCAGCCGATCGACGCGTCCGGGCTACTCCCGGATGGCAGCACCTTCGACGGCCCGGACGGCCTGCAGAACCTGCTGCTCGAGCGGCCTGATGACTTCGTCGGCACAGTGACCGAAAAATTGCTGACCTTCGCCCTCGGGCGTAGTCTCGAATACTACGACATGCCGTCGGTGCGGGCGATCGTGCGCGCAGCCGCCCAGGACGATTATCGCTGGTCGTCGGTGATTCTCGGCGTGATCGAAAGCGCCCCATTTCAAATGCGGAGAACCGAGTTATGAACATATTCAAGAAGACTCTGCCCCGGCGCACAGTGCTACGCGGCCTCGGCGCCAGCTTAGCGCTGCCGCTGCTCGACAGCATGATTCCAGCACTGTCATCTGCTTCCGCACAGGCGACGCAGCCGGCGAAGCGGCTCGGGGTGGTCTACGTGCCGAACGGCATGGCCATGAAGTCGTGGACTCCAGCTACTGAAGGTGCTGACTTTGAGATTACTCGGATCCTGCAGCCCCTGGCCGCCTACCGGGACCGGATGTTGGTGTTGACCGGGCTCAACGGACCACGCAGTAACGCCGGTGTACACGCCAGCGCATCTACCCGGTTCCTTACCGGTGCGATCCCGGCTCGGGTAGAGTCCGATCTCCAGGCCGCAGTGTCGATCGACCAGCTGGTGGCTCGTCAGCTCGGACGCGAAGCCCAACTCGGCTCGCTGGAGCTGGCGCTCGATAAGAACGATGTATTTGGGTCCTGCGACATCGGTTTCAGCTGTCAGTACACCAGCACCATAGCCTGGCGTGACGCCAATACGCCGCTGCCGATGGAGACTAATCCACGTTTAGTGTTTGAGCGGCTGTTCGGGGACATCGGTACCACCGACCCGGCAGTGCGGCTGCAGCGCCTACGCAAGGACCAGAGCCTGCTCGACGCCGTGTCAGATCGCGTGTCCGAGCTCAATCGCTCGGTTGGTGCTGGCGACCGCGCCAGGCTTGACCAGTATCTGGATGCCGTTCGGGATGTGGAACGACGGATCCAGATGGCGGAAGCGCAGAGCAACCGCGAGTTGCCCGAAGTAGAGCAGCCGTCGGGAATACCAGACAGCTACGAAGAGCATGCCAAGTTGATGTTCGACATGCAGGTGCTGGCATATCAAACGGATCTGACTCGGGTCATAACATTTATGCTAGGGCGGGAGCTGAGTGGTCGGACCTATGCAGAGATCGGCGTACCCGACTCGCACCATCCAACCTCCCATCACCGCGACGACCCGGTACTCTATGAGAAGGTCACCAAGATCAACGAATTTCACACCAGCTTGTTCGCTTACTATCTGGATAAACTCGATGCAACGCCCGACGCTGACGGGTCACTGCTCGATAACATGCTGCTGCTCTATGGAGCCGGCATGTCCGATAGCAACCGACACAGCAACGCGGGCCTGCCGCTGGTGTTGTTGGGTGGAGGAGCCGGCACGCTCAAGGGTGGGCGTCACATCCGTTATACGGAAGGTACACCCATTAACAATCTTCATCTGACAATGCTGGACAAAATGGGTGTGCCCGTGGACAACTTGGGCTATAGCACGGACCAGCTCGACCTGTTGAGCGGTGTGTAGTTTTGAAAGCGAGCATGACATACAGGAGCAATAATCAGCTGCAAGTCCGCCTGGCGTTAGTGATGTTGACTCTGCTCTTCATCACTGTGACGGTCACCGCTCAAGCGGCAAATCCCGCCCTGATTGAGGCAGCCAGGCATCAGGACGCGGAGGCTATTCGACTACTCTTATCAGGCGGCGCCGATCCGGACTCGCGGCAAGTCGACGATGCGACGGCATTACACTGGGCGGTATACCGTGAGGACGTCGATATGGCTGCTTTGCTAATCGAGGCGGGGGCAGACATCAATAGCGCCAACCGCTTGGGAACCTCGCCGCTGTTTATTGCAGCCGAGGCAGGTAATGCCGAGTTGATCGAACGCCTGCTGGAGGCTGGCGCCGATCCAAATCTCGCGTTACATGTAGGTGAAACGCCGGTCATGACTGCGGCGCGGACCGGTACGATCGAGGGAGTACGGCTTCTGGTTGAAGCGGGGGCGAACGTTAATGCCAGCGAGAGCTCACGCCACCAGACTGCTCTCATGTGGGCGACAGCACAGGGACACGTCAACGTAGCGCGGGTGCTGATCGATGCAGGGGCCGACCTGGAAGTGCGCTCCAAGGTGCGTCCCATGCTCATGTTTGTCAATAATGCGACAAATGGCGGCGCCTTCGACCAGGGTGTCATGGAAAACCTTGGTGGCTATTCGGCCTTGCTGTTCGCGGCTCGTCAAGGCGATGTCGAGATGGCCGGGCTCCTTCTAAATTCGGGAGCGGATATAGACGGTGTCGCCGGTAATGGCACGAGCCCACTCGTGGTCGCGACACACAGCGGTCACGGAGCACTTGCGCGCATGTTGCTCGATGAAGGCGCTGATGCCAACGCGATGTATGCTGGCTACTCCGCAATGCATGCCGCTATTTTGCGCGGCGATCTCGACACGGTGGAAGCGCTTCTGGACCACAGCGCAGACCCGAACGTGCGGCTCTTGAAACCCAACCCTGTACAACGAGCGAGTGAAGACTGGGCGCTTAGACCAAGCCTGGTTGGCGCGACACCGTATTGGATAGCAGCAAATTTTCGCGAAGCTGAGATCATGCGTGCTCTCACTGACGGTGGGGCCGATGCGCTCCTGCCTAACGAAGAAATCTTGAGTCAACCCCGGGAACGAGCGGATCGCGACTCCTATACGCCGGAAATAATTGGCGGCTTAGCAAGTACATTGCAGGCTGCAATCAGGGGGGACAGTACCCGTGGACGATTTTACGTCCAGGCCAATCCGGACCCTGCTGGTGAAGAGCAGCTTACACTGGCAGCGGTAAAGGCGGCGGCTGACCACGGCGTTAACCTGAATCACACCGACTTCACCGAATCCACGGCGCTGCATGACGCGGCGGCAAGAGGTCTGGCAACCGTCGTTCGTGAATTGGCCGAGCGAGGCGCCGACATCAACACACTGAATGGCCGCGGACAGACACCGCTCGATCTGGCTATTGCCGCCGAGGCACGGATATCTTTCTTCGGGTTTGATCTGACCGTCCCCGGGGCGTCAGCGAGAGAAGTGCTGGAAGAGTTTGGAGCCGTCCGCTCGCAGTAATAGAGCCGATCGGTACGGACAAGTTAACTATATATTCCGAGAAAAGCTCGTATAAACAACTTTTACATTGCCGTCGCAAAATTCCAAGACACTGTGTGACGTCAGCCCATATGGCACCACCTAAGCCTTTGTTTGCCGCGTAACGGATATCAGTTAGTTAGACGAACAGCTATGAATTCTCAGCGTAGCTGAAAAGCCCTCATATGAACAAAACTACTGTATTTTTACTCTGACCCCTTTACTTCCAGTACCTTCCGAAAGGCTATTTCACCGGAACATCGTGCGGCCTTCCCCCCTTGGGAGGTATCTGCCCGGCTGGCGGAATGATCGGTTCATGAACTTCCCCCGGCGTGATGATAACCGTGGCGTGACCGATATATCCGTCCGCTCCTTCGGCGATATCGACCCAGGTGTTCTCGAAGTCTCCTGAAGTTGTGGCGATCACCGGATCCCTGTTATTAAAAGTATCCTGCTCATTTTTTCGCGCATAGCCCGGATGCTCGGTATTTAGCTTCTGGTTCAGTGCTTCGGGAAAATAAATCTGGGTTGTCAGGTTGCAGACATCGCCTTCGAAAAGTTTCAGGTGGACATGTGGTGTGCGCAGGGCGTACCAACTGGGGTAAATAGTTAGAAAAGTAACTTTGCCATCACCGTCAGTCGTTTGCCGTCCCCGCAGAAAAGTGTCGTCATTGGTGGGAATCTGACCGTTGCTCAGGTCAGCGGGTACCTCGTCCGGATTAGCATCGAAGCCACTGTAGCGGCCAATGGCATCGGCATGCCACAGGTCGATATCGATGCCAGACAGCGGTGTGCCGTCAGCGGCATTCAGGACCTGGATGTGCAGCTCAAGTTTGGCCCCAGGCAGGCCATCACGGACGTCGGAACGATACGTGCCGCCGATTGCATAGTAAGGGCCTTCAACCATCTCGGGATTCTTTGCTGATAGATTCACTTTGTCGTTCATGATTATTGTTCCAATTTAATGACGCCGAGGCCGTCTTTGATTTCCAGTTTGGTGCCATAGGGCACCGATAGCTGAGCAATTTCATTAAGCAAATTGTTTGCGACTTCCTCACTGGCAATCTTGGGTATGCCCAGGTCGGACAGAGGGCCGTCAATACCTAGATCAACCGGATGAATGATGATCTTCTTGAGTTTTGAGTCTGAGTATTCACAACTTATGGAAGCACCACGGAAATAACTGGCTGGATGACGACCGGTTCTTTCTAGCAGGAACTTCGCGTCTTCGATTTTCGTGTCGATGGGATTTTCCGAGGGATAATCGCGGTCGATAAACTTATGGGCGCTATAGGTTTCCCAGGGAACGATATCCTGTTGATAGGGCTGGCGAATGAATGACCCGAGGCTGTAGAAAATGGGTTTTCCCTTATAGATCTCAATCGCTCTGAATTCAAACGGGCCGTGGACACAGAACATGTCGCAACCGTTGTCGATGGCTTCGTGGGCGAGTTCCACCAGAAAATCCGGCGGTTCCTTAGTCTCACCATGAAATCCGCCGAGCGGATCATGGGGATCGATCATCCATTGGTGGCTGTGAATGGTAAACACATTGAAATTGGAATAAGCCGCCGCATTGCGGATTTCCTTCATTAATATCTCGACCTGCTCCCTGTCTGCCTTATAACTGTAACCAGCCTTCTCACCCTTCACGTAGATATTGTGCATGATCTGTACACAGTCTTCGGTTGCAGACAGCGTGGCCTGAATCGGGTAGTTAAAGGGGAATGCGTAGTTTGCCTGGCCGATAAATTCATTGAGTGAGTCCCAGGCCTGTGGGGGCAGAGTAATGGTTCTTGAAACATGCAGACCGTTTACTCCGGGGCGGCCTTTGGCATTGCCGATACGCGCCGCAGCGAAGAAGGCCTTCTCGCCACCGGGCTGAAAACTACTGGTCACGCCGATTGCCGACATGCGTCCCTTTTCCACATCTTTGTAACAGGGAGCGCGGGCCTGGCTTAAATGTTCACCAAAGCCCACAGGCTCGATGCCGACCCGCTTCAAATGCCCGTCCGTCTCCCGGTTGCCTTCGATGCCAAAATCCGAAAGGCGGTTATTGGCCCGGCTGAGTATGTCAAAGCCCATTGCTGCCAGGTCATCTGCGATCTCCGGTTTTGCCATGACGAGAAACGCGCCGACTCCGTATTCATAGCCTTCAAATTCGCGGAAATTGCCGATGGCCTGTTCCAGATTGCCTATTGCAAAGTCAGCATCTTTGACAGGAGCGAGCGCTGCCTGCACGTCGCTGTCTTCGAGCTGAGTAATCGGGCGGGTTTGCACGATGTCGCCGACTACAGCTACGGTGAAATCTCCGGTTACGCTCATGGGGTGGTCACGCTCCGGAATATACTTGGGATTGTCCTGCACCTTGCTGGATAGATCGATAATCGGTTTTTTGTCAGTTTCGCTCATGGTTATTTATAGTTTCCCCCGATTATAAAAATTCATAAAGGAGCGGTAATGACTTTAAACCCGTGACCCAGAATGATCTGATGTATTCCGGTTCTCCGCTTAACTCTATTCGCTTTAACTTCGGTATCAATTGACTGTACAGCGCCCGCATTTCAATCTTAGCCAACAGCAATCCAATACAGACGTGTGGCCCCTTGCCGAACACAAGATGTTTGTTAGGATGACGGTCCACAAGAAACTTCTGTGGATCTTCGAAGACATCCTCATCTCGATTCGCGGCACTGAAGTGAATGCAGACATCATCCCCCTTGGTAATTTTTGCGCTGCCGATTTCCGTGTCTTCACTTGCCGTGCGTACAAAACTCGTGGTTGGGGTGACATAGCGCAGCATTTCATTAATGGCTTTCTCCATCAGGTCTGGATTCTGCTGCAACGTATCCAATTGATCCGGATTGTTAATCAGCGCGAGCATGCCGCCACTGATGGCGCTAGCGGTGGTGTCATGTCCGGCCGAGATCATAATCAGCAGGTGCGAGGCGATTTGCTGAATCGTCATAGGCGCGCCGTTAACTTCGGCATTGGCAATGGTGCTCGCGAGATCGTCGGTGATATGTTGCTGACGCAGACTGCCAAGTGTGGCACAAAAACGCATGGCATTTTCCACCCCAGCCTTTGAGTCTGTGGTTGTCGATAGCGATGGGTCCGCAGCGGCAAAAATATCACGTGTCAATTGCAGCACGGTGGCTTCCTGTTCTTCGGGTATGCCGAGCAATTCACAGATCATCTTGAGGGGAAGCTGCGCCGACACTTCATTGCAAAATTCACATTCATTCTTTGCCGCCATTTTTTCAATGAGTTCGGCTGCAATTTCATTTATACGCGCTTCAAGCTTTCCTATTGCCTTAGGAGTAAACCAGCCCTGAATGGCTTTACGCTGGTAGGAATGGTCGGGTGCATCGAGTTGCGGCAGCCCGATCAGCGGCGAGACGAATCCCTTGGGATTGTGTATTACCGTTCGAGGAGAGCTCAGAAATACTTTGGTGTTTTTCCCGACATACTCCACATCCTTGTGTTTTGTGACCAGCCACACCGGGTCGAACTCGTCATGCTCATACCACAGCACCGGGCTCTCATTGCGAATCATCGTCATGGCCTCATGGGGTGCACCATGGGCACCCCAATGTTCGGCATCGAAAATTGTGTCGCAAGTCGGGCTATTGCTCATTCCACTGTCTCTATGTTTTTTCTCGCTTATTACTCGCCTTCTTTCCCTTCTTTACCGACAGGGCCCCAGCTTAACTCGAGTGAAGACTTGAGATTGTTATAATGCTTGCCGCCGATGCGCTTAACCAGTCTTTTTTCAAAGAGGGACAGATAACCATCGAGATATGGTCAGCTTCAGCCCTATGCAAGTTCCGATCTCAGGAGCGGGCTCTATCAGCGAAGTGCTGTACGCTTCTTAACATTATGCTTTTCAGCCGAAGAGTATTTTATTAACTTTGTTGATCGCGTCGAGCGCATTCGCCTTAAGCGATTCATCTTCGCCATCGATGTCAGTGAAAAAGCCATGATTGGATCCCGGGTAAAGGTCCAGTGTCAGGAGCGCGTTTCGTGCGACCACACTTTCTAGTCTTTCGATGTTATCGGGACCGGCAAGATAGTCGGCTTCTCCCATGAAGATACTCACTTCTTTATCCAGGCTGGGCATATACTCAAAAGCCGGTGCAATTTTGTCCTGATTGTCCATGCCCCAGGGCAGGGGATAGATAGAAACATTGGTTCCACTGTATCCGCGCCGCGCGAGTTCCAGACAGAAATTTCCACCCAGGCAAAACCCGACGATGGCATCTACATCACATTTATTGAGAAATTCTGCAATGCGATCGCAATATCCCGAGTCTCTTAGCTTTGCCCGGCGTGCAAAAGCCTCTTCCCGTGTTACGTCCGGATCATCTCCCAAATCTTTCCACGGATTTGCCAGGTAGACTTTGGCGCCCTGTTGAGCCAGGTAAGAAGCATAGCCCTTGTAAAAATCCGTGAGGCCGTAAATGTCCGGGAGGATGGCAATGTTGCGGCCCGAGCCGGCAAAGCTAATACCATGCACCATGTCAGAAAAACTATGATGCTCCATGATATCGCCGAAAAAATCGATTTTCTGTTTATGGCACATGCGTGACCCTCTTTACTCCCAATCGTGCGAATTGCCTTGTTAAACGCCGATATAACGACATTAAGATTGATCGCTAAGTTCCTTTGCTCTACCGTTCCTTTCACAGGGAGTGAATACATGACAAAAACGATAAGCGAGTTTAACGAAAAGAGTATACCGCTATTACTAGGCTGTGTGATTGGGATGATACTCGGCGTCCCGATATTTCTGATCTATGGTACGCCGGCCTTCGTCATCCCGTTGTCCGAAGCGCTTGACGCCGGGCGCGGAGAGGTATCCGGTGCAATCAACTTCGGCATATTGGGCAACCTGGTTGCTGCACCGCTGGTCGGAAAACTTAGCGATAAATACGGTTCACGGAAGATGATACTGTTAGGGGTTATTTTCCTGTCGATTACTTTGGCTTCATTCTCCCTGGCGCAAAATATTTTCCATCTGATGATCATATCGCTGACGATGGTGTTTTTTGCGGCGGGCACCGGGCCAATGACCTATACCAAGATAATCTCTGCCTGGTTCAATCGTCAGCGTGGCCTGGCGCTTGGACTTGCACTGGCCGGGATGGGTATTGGCGCAATGATTATTCCGGTTTTAAACCAATATCTGATCACCCAATATGGCTGGCGCGCCGCTTATCAATATCTTGGTGTAATCGTTTTTTGTGTTACCTTTCTGCCGCTCTATTTAACCTTGAAGGACAATCCGCCACGGGATGAATCCCAAGATCAGTCAGAAAATGAGAGCGAATTCAATGAAGGCGTGTCGGTAAAGGAAGCGCTATCGAGCAGCACTTTCTGGATTATTGCCATTGGCTTTTTATTCATTGCGGTTGGCAACTCGGGGCTCCTCGGTCATCTGCAGCCGATTCTTCTTGATGCTGGTCTTACCACCGAACGCGCAGCGATTTATACGGGTGCCATGGGATTCGGTCTTGTCATCGGCAGGACCGTCGCTGGCTATCTACTCGATCTTTATCATGCGCCCTATGTGGCGATTGCTTTCCTAGCCGGGCCATTTCTGGCTTATATATTCTTCCTGAGCGGAATCAGCACCGAATACGCAATTATCCCCATTGTGTTATTCGGTATCGGCATGGGTGCGGAATTTGATGTTACGCCGTTTTTGATCTCACGTTACTTCGGGCTTAAGAATTTCTCTGTATTGTTCGGATTCCAGATCGTAACATTTAGTTTGGGAACCGGGTTTGGCCCGACGATCATGGGTTTTGGGTTTGATATCTATGGTACTTATGATGTGACAATGATATCGGCAATGGTTTCGCTAGCGATTGGGTGTCTGTTGATTTCCAGGTTGAGGGGGTATCGGTATACGGCGGGTGTGCACTAATATTCTTTTAACGGGATGCCATATGATTGAGGTAGAGAATGAAAGTAAAGGGGTCAGATGATTTTCGGGCGCGCTAGTCTTCAATCGAGAGTGTCGGAATATAGTGAGCAGGACGCTCACCCCCCCTGGCAATCCGTTGTTTGGCTTCCTCTACAGTTTCAAGCTCTGCAGCGCGCTCGACAGCGCCCTTGTGATTGGCGGGTACAGACCCACGGGCATTGGGTTGCGGCATGACACTGGCTGAATAATAGCCCACCGGTGTCTTTTTGCCGCTCGTATCACGGGTGATATCTATATCACGCTCATTAGTAGCTTTAGGTATCACACAGACACCATCTACAACTTCAAGATTCAGCCACCACTGTTTTACGCTATTGCGTGTGCCATATCCAAACCAGTCATCAAAAAACACTGCAAGAGGCACCAATACTGGTTTCAACCAGCGGGCATTTACCCCTAACCAAGTACCGACTCTATGTACCACTGAGCCATCGGCGGAAACGACTTTATTCAATGGGCAGGTCTTCATACAGCGACCACAGGCAGATCCTTTCTGGTTAGTGATGCGGTAACGAGCGCATCGTTCTACATCGGGCTTCCATATCTCATAAGCGTTAAACATAACCTTATCCCCAAAAGGCAGTGCATTGACCGGACACTCTCGAGCACACTTCAAGCAATTGCTGCAGAAATACTGCAAGCCAAAATCGATCGGTTTATCCACTTCCAGGGGTAGGTCCGTGGTGAGAACCACTGATTTGAATCGGGGCCCCACATAAGGATTCAGTACCAGTTCACCAATACGGCTTAATTCACCAAGGCCGGCCCACAGTACCAGAGGAATATGTAATACATCGCTGTCAGCCTGGGTATGGGGGCGTGCTGAACAGCCTTTTCTTCTCAAGAATTCAGACATCACACCGGCGATTTCTGCTCCCCTTAGATATCCACGCATGGATTGGCAGCCAGATATCCAGTCATCGCCACTGGCCCCTTCCATCGTGGCATAGCCCTGGTCTATAAGCATGACAATCGCATAGCGATGGTAAGGCTGGATCGGTTCCCCATCGAGGTGATGGCTGTACCAGGCGTAGCGGGGTACTTCACAGATCCCGACCAAATCCGCCCCCATATGATAGGCCAAGGACTTCAAGGCCCTGGCGTTCTGAGCTGGGTCTGAAAGTTCCGGGCTTTTTACATCAGCAACTTGCCCCTCCTGGTGTGGGACCAGACATTGCATTTGTGAAATCATACCCGCCGTGATTGGATGTTTAGTAGCAAAACGACTGACTTCGCGTTGGGCTCTTTCGCCGAGGTCGCCAGCGCGCGCACGCATGAAAAAATTTGCTCGCTTGGGGACGCGCGGAACCTCATCATCGATAATTAGAGTAGTGGGCCGTTCTACACGTTTTACTTGCTCCATCGGATAGCGGCTCAGATGGGTGGATCGCTTTGATTGTCGATTTTGCTCACGGCCAGAAACGGCACCGTTAATTCCCAGCCAATATTTTAATCCGTTTACGCGCGCGCTTTTTCCCAGAGGAGAGTCGATTGCCATCGCGTAATCAGTCGTAACAACTGCGAGAGCATAATGCTCGCCGAGAAACGGACTTCGGACTTGATCGCCATCACGTTCAGCAATTCCCGCAAGAACAGCAATTCGATCGAGATCAATCCCGCCATGACCAGCAACGTGCGCAGTAGCGCCAAATCCCAGAGCCCTGATATACCCAGCTATACAAGTAGAGATCTCCGTAGCGCGTAGATGGGCAACATCGAATTCAGCACCTTCAAGCCACTGTTTGGCTAAATTATCAGCTTCTGGTAAGCGACCATAAGCAACGCTAATGGCCACGGCAAACTGATGATCGTTCTTAGGTTGACCCGCCAACCAGGCACGAGGGGGGATTTTACAAATGCCTGCGTGAGAGCCATCGAAATAGTAAATAGCGCCTTTAATATCGCGACTTCTGCGCACCAGAGAATCAGGCACTGGAGCCTTTTCCGGGCCACTGTCACCCTCGCAGAATTCCTTAAAATAGGCCGAGTATTGTTGGGCAACTTTCCCAAGCATTGAAGAAGAAAATGGAGTTGGATTAATCGCCGATGGGGGCCGCTTTGCCTCCTCGGCAATGACCGAATCATCGCGGCATAAAACCTCAAATGGAAAAGGCCCAAATTCGACAGGACGATTACGACTTTTTTCATGAATCCAGATAAGCAAACTCCCCCGAATATTATTCGCACATTAAGACTAACTGGTGCCGAAATCAAGCCCGTTGAACGAAAGGTCATCGGATGATCCTAACTCTTTTTAAACACTTACTGATTAACAGCTAACTCAACTAGGCAAACCCACACTAACCTTGTACGGTTTGAAATAATGGACCAATCCGGAGCCGAAATAGGGGACAGAGTTATTTATCGGGGGAAGTTGCAGCGTCTGGCAGGTTTGGGAGAAGTTCAGGGNCAGACCACGTTTTCAGGATACGGATAACGTGGTCTGTCTCCAGTTTANACAAGGAGCTGGGTTTAAAAAAGCAGCTGAACTTTATTCGGTTCCTTCCCCTCTTCGNTAGTTACCCTCCAAGGATCTATCTCTCCTGCCAGTGGGCAGGAATCTCCGGTATCCAAAAAATGGGTATGAAGACATTCCAGGGTGGAGCCCAACTCTTGTAACAGCTCCACGGTCTCAGGAAAAGCAACTCTAGTAAAGAAACCTGCCCGACCACCTCGAGGGATATCAGCTGTTGATTGGCCTAAACGGGTTATCACAGTTACATCACCGCCCTTTGACACCAAATACCGGATCAACTCGTTGTCACCCCTTGATGCTGCATAGTGCATCGGAGTATAGCCCCATGAATCTAAAGTGTTCACATCTATGCCGTGCTCCTCCACGAGATATTTAACAGCAGGAATGAAGTTTCCGGGAACATTCCTAACACTGAAAGACCCTAAGCCTGTAAACCCACCCCCTGCAGCCACATGTATCGGGTAAGCATTAAAAGCATTCCTTGGAATATACGGCAACCCCGAATCCTCCTGCTGTCTGCCATCTTGCTGCCTACGCTCTCTCATTTCTGGAGCTGGCCATGCGGTTGGGATGCTGGGATCAGCACCATAGCTGGATAGTAACTTCATGGCCTGGACATCCTGAGCATAAGCCGCACGCCAAAAAGGAGTAGCACCCCTTAGATCGGTTCCAATCTTGGTCAGTCCATATTCCCAATACCAAAGATGGGTCTTGAGTCTCACATTAGGATCGGCTCCTGCATCTAATAGAGAACTCAACACTTCGAGATATTCTGTCCGTTGTCGATCCTGAGCTCTGGGCTGAGGATAGTTGGATTTAGGCGCCCATTGTGTTTGAAGAACTGCAAATAGCGGTCCAGATCCATCCGTATTTGCCACTAGATTAGGATCAGCACCCTGTGCAATAAGAAGCATCGCCACGTCAAATTGTCCATTGAGAGTAGCGATAAGTAAGGCACTTGTTCCATCTCCGCCACTTACCTGATTAACATCCGCACCCCCCTTTATCAACGCCATTGCTGCTTCGGAATTTCCTTCTCTAGCAGCATGTAATAGTGCAGTCATTCCGCCTGTAGCTCTCACTAGTGTTTCACGGTAAGGGGGCCTTGGAAGTTCTGGTCCTCCTGGATAATCCGGTCGATAACTGACTAAATCTTCAGGAATATAGTCCTGGTAAGCTTCTCCTGATTGTAAAAACTCCCTCTGCGCTCTAATAGCCGCCTGAACCTCATCTACACCGGGCTCAATGTCTTTGGTCGGCGTAACCTTAAGAATGTAATCACCGCTCGCATCCATGACCCTGTCATCACTGATATACTCCGAGAGTTCTTGTCTTAGAAAATCACTTGCCTGCTGATCCGCTAAAACATGCTGTAGTACATCCACTATGGCTGTCGAAATAGACGGGTCCGCACCAGCGTCTAAAAGCAATTGGACAGATTCAACTCTGTTCTTGGCCGCAGCGAATATCAGGGGGGTCTGTCCAGCCGACCCTTCTTTGGCGTTTGGATCAGCACCATAAGCTAGTAGATGCTTCACCGATTCAGCACCACCTACCACCTGGGCGGCCAGATGCAAAGCTGTAGCAAGACTATTGGTAGTCGGTGCACTTACGTCTGCTCCTGCTTCCAGAAGCTTCTTGACAATGGCGCTGTTGGCTTGACTACTCGCCAAATGAAGAGGCGTATAGCTACCTATTCTTGTCGTCGGGTTTACCTCGGCGCCGGCGTCAAGAAGTAATTCCAGGATAGAAATATGTCCTAAGTCAGCGGCCCAATGCACCGCTGACATCCCATCCCCTGTCACCTCATTCAAGTCAGAACCATCAGTGACCAGTCTGGCAACAGTTTCAAGGTCAGCTGAGCGAGTTGCCTCTATCAACTCAGAATCAAAACTAGTGGTGAAACCTGACAATAAAAACGACAGCACAAACAATCCGACAAACCGGAGTCGGGCAAAAACGTCCATCACTCCCCTCCTCCCGTTGACGCCACTCCTCTTGGCACCGTTAAGTCTAGACTTCCATTACTATCGCCGAAGCTTTCCATCTCATGGCCCATACCCTGCATCAGGGGAACAAACGCGTTAGCCATTGGTGTTCCCTCTGTGGCACGAACATGCAGTCCGCCTGCTAGAGCTCCGTTGGCATGTCCCATTAGAAGCAATGGACATCTCAGGTGGTTATGTAAATTGGAATCTCCCATGGGGGATCCCCAAACTATTGCTGTTTTGTCTAACAAAGACCCATCTCCGTCAACCGTATTCTTCATCTTTTCCAGGAAGTACGCGACTGCACCTAGGCGATAGGTATTGATCTTGTTGAAGTCCATAATATCGTCGGCAACGTTGCCGTGATGAGAAGCTCCATGAATAGACTTGGTAGTTCCACTTCTCGGAAAAGTCCTATTTGACTGATCAAAACCAGTCTTTAAAGTTATTACCCGTGTCATATCCGTCTGCAGGGCCAGGACTTGCAGGTCAAACATAAGCTGCATGTGTTCTTCCCATGAATCAGGAATGCCTGACGGAGCCTCTGGCATCTCTCCACTCCCTCCACTCTCTCCACTCTCTCCACTCTCTCCACTAAGAGTTCGAGCTTCCATCAGTTGAATCCGACGCTCAACCTCTCGTATGTGCTGCAGGTACTCATCCAAAGCAACTCGATCCAGAGCTCCCAGTGACGAGCTCAATCTCTCCACTTCTGAAACCATCCAGTCAAGCATACTCCTATCAGTTCTTCTCCTGTCGCTTCTATCTTTCTCGGTATCTCCGGCACCAAAAAGTCGTTCAAAGACGGCGCGGGGTTCTCGAATAGCTGGTAACGGTTGGCTCGGTGATGCCCAAGCCAAAGAAGTTGTGTATGCACAATGGTAGTTATAAGCACAGCCACCACCACGATCTATTTCCTCAATACACAGCTCGAGTGATGGAAGTACTGTATCTTGGCCAAATCGTTGTGCATGAAGCTGGTCAAGCGAAGTTCCTATATGAATGTCAGAACCTTGAGTCTGCTTCGGATGTGCTTGAGTCAAGAAAACAGCTGTCGAGCGATCATGATCGCCCCCTATCTGATCAGCATTAAAAGGATCAGCCATATGGCAATCAGTATTGCTTACAATGGTGAGATAGTCCCTATAGGCCTCTAGCGGTTTCAGTTGACTATCTGCTGCCAAGGTGAAATCTCTACCGGTACCCTTCGGAGCGAAAAGATATCTGGCATCTCCCCAATCACTTCCTCCAGCACATCCCATTGACTCCTCTATGCATACCAGTCTCGTCGGTGTCGCTTCGGAACTAGCTGCCCATGTTCGTCCTGCTGGCACCATAGCGCTTAAGAAGGGCAACGCGACTCCTGCTCCCATCCGGCCAATGAAAGCCCTACGTGAAAGATGTTTTCCGGTTATGAATCCCATAGCTCTATGCTCCTTCGTTCATTGCAGCAACTGACTCAGCATCTAAAACAGGAACCTGCATCATCTGGAAGGGACCGCTGCGCACGACCCCTAAGATGAATGAGGACATCCTATAGTCACTCGCCTTCGCTTCTTTGACAATTTGCCTTACAGTCGGTTGATCAAAATACTCAATCCGTCTTCCCATAGCATAGGCCAATAGATTGGCTGTAAAACTTCGCATGATGGGAATGGGTCGCTTCATTATTACTTCATTCAAATCCATAGGGGTGTTGAGAGGTGTTCCATCATAATACGTGCCCGTAGTATCCAACTTTCTACCGTCTTCTCGAATTCGCCAAGCACCCGTTACATCAAAATTATCCAATGCTAGCCCTATCGGATCCATGAACTGGTGACAGGCGTTACATGTGGGGTTGGCTCTATGTATCTCCAATCTCTCCCTGGTGGTAAGAACTTTTCCGGCTTTAGCACCTTCAGTTGCCTCCAACGCAGGTACGTCCGGTGGCGGCGGTGGTGGTGGTGAACCTATAATGACCTCCATGACCCACTTCCCCCTTAACACGGGCGAGGTTCTGTTAGACATCGAAGTCAACATGAGAACACTTCCATGCCCTAGTAGGCCACGTCTAGTCTCATCTTTATAAGTAACTCGCTGGAATTCATTGCCTATGATCCCTTCTATCCCATAGTGCTCGGCAAGCCTCCCATTCACAAATGTGTAATCTGCCGAAACCAGCTCCAACAAACTTCTGTCTTCTTTGACCAGGTTTTCGAAAAACATTTGGGTTTCCCGAATCATGTCTTCTTTGAGTTGCCCCGTAAAATCAGGATATAGATAAGGCTCAGGCTGATTCTTTCCGGCTTCTTGTAACCGCAACCACTGAGAGGCAAAACTAGTTGCTAAATTCCTGGATCGCGGATCCGACAGCATCCGTACAACTTGGGTTTCCAACACATTGGGATCGGAGAGTTTGCCCTGATTGGCCAACTCCCTCAGTTCATCGTCGGGGCCCGATCCCCAAATGAAGAATGATATGCGTGAAGCTAAGTCACTTTCATTTAGCTGATATAGCTGCCCAGGAAGAGCGTCCTCGGGTTGCTCTTCAAGCCTAAACAAAAATGATGGGTTAGCAAGAATACTCTGTAGAGCAGTCCGGACACCTATCTCAAAGCCAGAATCCTGTGCCGATTGCTCATAAAAATCCATTGGTCCAGCGAGATCTTGGTCAGTTATGGCACGTCTATAGGCTTTTGTAGCTAATCGAGAAATAATCTGTCGCGCACATGCGTACTCTTCGTCTGGGGTGTTCGGATTGCAAGAAAAAATCTTTGCCCTGCTTCGGGTTTGCGATACAGGACCAGAATTGACAGGGCCAGTGACCATTAAATCAGCCAAATGTGGAAGAGCCGTGATTCCATAGTTAGCCCACTGTCGAGCATCCTCCCCCCCCACAAACGACCAATTGAATGGGCTAAGCCGATCTTCGTAAGGACCCTCGATGCGTTTCACGAAAGCAGCTGCAATTTGATGTTGACCTGCCGCTACAAAAATAGGCTTTGTCTGAATCTGTATCGTCCGGTCGCCATTATGTTCAAGCGCTAACAGAGCCACACCTCTGCCATTAATCGATATATCCAGATCTTGTCCGGGAAGACCTTTACCGAAAAGAGTCTCTATCGAAATGACGTACTCCCCATCGGTGGGGAAATCATGCCTGACTACCATACCCCCTCTTGTGCCAAAGGGAGTGCCTTCCAAATGATCCCATGAGTGTTGTGAGACATGGATAGGATTTGTGTATTTAGAAGAAGCTGACAAAGCTTCTGGATTCCCCAGTGCAATGCGACTGACTTCTGCTGCTGCCCTCAGATACGACTCCAAAAGAGTGGCAGAAAGACCTTGGGCAGCAGATAGATTATTGAAATTCCCCAAGAATGTATCTTCTGGAAGCCAGCGACTTGCATCTATTTCCAAATCGAAAAGCTGCAGCACACTTTTTTCATACTCTGCTCTGGTTAATCTCTGGAATCTTCTGACTCCCGGATTTGGATTCATAACAGCGTTCTGGTCCACCCTTGTCTCTAACTCTTCTACCAGAGCCAGAAGAGTATCAGGACTCGGCCTCGGCATACCCGGTGGAGGCATCATGCCAGCCCTTAATTTTCGAATCATCTTTTCTGCTGTCTCAGGATTGTTCGGAGCATTTTCTACCTCGAACCCAGCCAAAGAGAGATTCCCCGTCATCATCGCATCGTTATGACATACCTGGCAGTACGTCTGAACGACTCCGTTTAGTGTCGCAGCTTCGATTTCAAGACTGTTAGGAGAATGGGATTCACTAGCGTCCACCGAAGGAGCATCAACAACCTGTCCAACCAGTACTTGGGTTGACCCCAGTACTACAGCCAGGACAGCGGTAACGGATCTTTTCATTTAGAACCCCATATTGACCTGTAATTCAACAAACTACGCACAGGAAGCCGTTGTTGCGTGTGTTCCACTTCTTTAACCCCTCAGAAAGGGGTAAATGGCATCGCTAGAAGACTAGCATAATGACCGATTGCATTCCAAAAATTTGCGATTCTTAAGTTCTCATCAAGAGCATGCTGATTGTTATCGTGATTGGCTACGGGGTACGCCCCACTTGCACAAGCATGGTTCCATCTCACCCCTATACATACTATTGGGGACGAACGGTTGCCTTCTCGAATGTTTCCTGATACTAAACCTAGTATCTTCTGGGTATGAATATGAAAGACGGGAAGAGAATTAACGAATATCTATACGGAGAGTAATAATGAAGCTGAAACGTATCAGCCTGGGTCTCATGCTAATTGTAACTCTGGTGCTGTCCGCATGCGAAGGAGAAAGAGAGCCACCCGACAGTCGGTTTGCAGTAGCCAAAGGTGGCGACGACCGCAACGGTCCTTATGACGTCATACCAGGGTGGTGGAAGCCTGCGCCGGATCACGATGATACTTGGACCTGGGGGTCGGCTGCGGGTGTTTGGCCGGACACTCCCGATAGGGTCTTGGTTGTGATGTGGGGCGATCAACGTAGGCAGTCTCCACGGGGAGAAGGTAACGAGCTGCAGAGGAATTTCCTTGTAGCTGTCGATCGCGATGGCAATATTACTGAGAATTGGTCGCAGTGGAATTCGCTTTTCAATCGTCCCCATCAGATCTATATCAATCCGTATGATCCTGAGCGTGCCGTATGGGTGGATGAACGAGGTGGAAACGGTGTGCACGAAGCAATCCTTAAGTTTAGCAATGACGGGAGCGAGCTCCTGTTACGTATGGAAGATCCCAACCCTGTTTTTGGTGAGGGCGGACCGAATCCACGTGAAAACCCAAACCCAGGGCCGTTAGATTTCGGGCAGAATGCAGTGCTTGCATTCCTTCCCAATGGCGATTTCCTGTTGGGTGACGGTTACCAGAATGGTCGTGTCGTTCGCTATAATACGGAGGGTGAATTTCTATCCGAGTTCGGTTCGGTCGGAAGCGGACCAGGGCAGTTCGATTTAGTCCATGGAATTGCAGTGGACAAAGAGAATCGGATTTATGTATCGGACCGAAGGAATCACAGGATCCAAATCTTTACTGAAGATGGAACACTCCTCGATGAGTGGCCGAACATCTGGGATCCCGTGGCCATTATGATTGACGTGAATGACTTTGTTTGGATTTTGGATGCGACGTTGAACCGCATTCTCAAGTACAATTTGGACGGTCAATTACTGGATTATTTCGGGACCTATGGCGAGGCGTCGTCGCTCGGTCGTCCTGGATTTACCTGTTCAGACGATGTGGCAGTTGCAGAGGCAGGGCTTGATACGGACCATACGGGAGCTTGCGGTGGCTTTTCTCTTCCGCATCAGATGAGTATTGACTCAGAAGGAAATCTTTACGTGGCACAGTTTGGTGGACCTTGGATTGATAAGTATGTTCCAAAACCGGGTGCAGATCCCTCGAGGTTGATCGGCCAGCCACTGGGGCTTTGATGTCCCAGGGATTTAAAGAATGAGTACCGATCTGTTATTGATCCTCATTGTCATGAGTGCTGGGGTTTATATCGGAGAGTATGTCGAGACTTCGGTTGTTGTCCCGAAACGAAGAGGGGAGGAAATTTTAGTAACATCGCTTGTAACACTGTATAAAGTTGAACTGGGATTATTTCTTTATTATCAAATAGTAACTTTATTAGACCAACTCCCCCCGCCTCCACCAATTAATCTATATTATTAATGGGTTATGGGTATTTTTTTACTCGCCCAACGTCCTTACCAACAAATCCAAATCGCTCCCTTCTGATATCTACTAACTGTTGATTTCCA
>PCCP01000042.1 GCA_002731775.1 Gammaproteobacteria bacterium | reverse complement strand
TACTAAAGCACTCTTTCAGTTCGGCAACTCGTTGATACTCTATGTAACATCAGTCTACCTGATGTTCGCACTGCTCCCGGTTTCCTATGGCTATGTCCTTGCGATCTCTCTGCTTGCGACTGTGGCTCACGTTCGACTATTCATGATTGGGCACGACTGTGCCCACCAGTCTTATTTGCCAAGAAAAGGCAGGCAGAACAAGGCACTTGGCAACTTTATTGGCGTATTGACCAACACCCCCCTCGACTATTGGGGCAGCCAGCATCTGATGCACCACCAGACCGTTGGAAACCTGCCTCGATGGCTTCACTGGGCGACCGGCAATATCGGTTACCACCACCTGCACCACCTGAATCCAAAGATCCCGAACTACAAGCTGGCCGCCTGCCACTACTCGGACCCAATGCTCCAGGAAGGCAAATCAATTACCTTCTGGGAAAGTTTTCGCCTGGCGAACCTGGCGTTGTGGGATGAATCAGCGAGGCGCCTCATTTCTTTTGCAGAATTCGATCGAACGGGCGAACCCACGCGTTAGCGCTGAACATTGTTCAATATCTGATCCAGCTAAACCCTGACACGATAATGCCTGGTAGCAGACAGCGCCCGAAGTTGTTCGGCCGCCTGCTCGGCCGTAATGTCACGCTGCCCTTCTCCCAGCATTTCAAAGCCAACCATAAACTTCCTGACCGTTGCCGACCGCAACAGTGGCGGATAGAAATGCGCATGTAGTTGCCAATGATCACGGTTGTTATCCATGCCCGCCACGATACCTGGAGCCTGGTGCCATCCCATGGAATACGGGAAACTCGTCTCGAAAAGGTTGTCGTACCTGGTAAGGCAGCGCTTCAGTATATTCGCCAGTGATCGATGCTCACCTGCATCCAACTCGCCAAGATGCCGCACATGCCTGCGTGGCAATAAAAGCAATTCATAAGGCCACAGTGCCCAATAAGGAACAACGGCTAGCCAGTGGTCATTTTCCTCCACTGTACGCGCACCGTCACGCCGTTCCGCGTCGACATAGTCCAGCAGCATCGGTGAACCATGGTCCTGAAAATAGGCTCGAAGGTTTGCATCTACCTGCGCCGGTTCACTCGGCAGATAATTGCTTGCCCAAACCTGGCCGTGTGGGTGTAGGTTGGAGGACCCCATGATGGCACCCTTGTTTTCGAATACCTGAACCCAGGCATGGCTCTGGACCAATTCAACGTACTGGTCTCGCCAGAGCTCTACAACCCCGGTAATCTCATCTACCGTCATCTCTGGCAAGGTCAGGTCATGACGTGGTGAGAAACAAATCACTCGGCATTGTCCTGTCACCGGTGCTGACCGCATCAATTGACCTTCGCTGGACCCCTGGGCAATCGGACCGTCTAGCGTCAGGGCCGCGAAGTCATTGTCGAACACATAAGTCGTCGAGTAGTCCGGATTGGCCTCACCGTTCGCACGTGTATTGCCCGGGCACAGGTAGCAATCCGGGCCATGCCGGAGCCTGTCACCAAGGTCAGGCTCTTCCTGCTTTCCCTGCCAGGGTCGTTTTGTGCGATGTGGCGACACCAGCACCCATTGCTGTAACAGCGGATTAAAACGACGGTGGGGATGATCCACCGGATTGAACTGGATTCCCCCCCCGTTACTCATTGTTGGTACTCATGATCTCTTGGGCCCCAGGGCCAATCTCCGCAGGATAAAATTCTGCGTCATAGCCAATCTCTGCCCGGTAAGCAGTCCCGACAACTTCCGAGAACTGTTCGATGTTAGATGTTTTTATCAACACAAGACCACAACCACCGAAACCAGCCCCCATCATTCGCGCACCCAGAACACGGGTTGCTGCTGAGCAAGCCCTATTAATGTATCCAATTCATGGCCGGTCACTTCGTAATCCTGTTGCAGGGAACGATGACTCTCGTCCAGGAGCTTGCCAAACCCTTCGATGTCACCACTCGACAGCCTACTTGCCGCCTTGGACACGCGATCATGTTCGCTGACAACATGCCGTACACGCCTGCACAGTATCGGGTCGTCAATACACTCCAGCGCATCGTTGACAAGATCAATGGGTAACTCGCAGAGAGCACCAATCCCAAACACAGGCTGCAGAATAGACAATGCCAGCGCGACTTCTTCGCAGCGTTTATTATAGGCTGACTCGCCTAAGCGACGCTGCTTGCAGCTGTTGACGATCAACAAACTGTAATCCCCCAATTCAACTGCATAGTAATTGATGGAAAGGTCGCTGCAATCCATCAGCATCGCATGGTTTTCCTTACCCAGCGCAATAGCGCCCTGGTCCATGATGCCGCAGTTGACACCGACAAACTCATTTTCAGCCCGCTGTGCCAACCAGCTCAATGCCTGCCGATTGGCAAAGTTGTCGTCCGAACTGGAATAACCAGTGAATGTCTCGATCAGCACCGCGATGCCCACTTCCAGAGAAGCCGACGAAGACAGGCCACCACCCGGTATATCACCGCCAACAGCCACGTCCAGACCAGGGACCTCGACATTAGCCTTGCCGTACTCAACAAACACCCCTTTGACATAATCACCCCAATGGGCCGGTGTGCTTCGCTGTAATGCACCGGCAGGATCGAACTCAACCTTACCGGGCTCATTGATTGACACCACCCGAATTGTCCCCAGACCGTTAGGTTGCGCGATAATGACAGTGCCGAACTGGACCGTCGCCGGGAATACCAGGCCGCCACAATAATCGATATGTTCCCCGATCAGGTTAATTCGACCTGGCGAAAAGAAGCGGCGAACGCTAGCCAAANGNTTAAGCGTNCCATAGCTATTTTCGAATAGATCNTGCACTTGTTTCAGTAAATCCACCTGCATACGACTGCATAAGCCCTCTGGTAACCNGGTTGTTCTGCCATAGGCAGCACTCCGNNCGCNATGAACCATAAGCAATAACGCAGCTAAATGGTANTCTACNGNGTTGACTTTGNCCNCNGGCGNNGACACATTAGAGNCCTCACACTCTGACTGTGNCNTAAAAATGACCACCACAACTCACAAAACCTTCTGCCGCTATTGCCATGCCTATTGTCCCATGNTGGCTGAGGTNTCCGATGGAAAAGTTCTGTCTGTTAAACCTGATACCGANAACGAGATGTATGGTGGTTATACCTGTATTAAAGGCAGNCAACTGGTCGAGCAAATGTACCAGCCGCAACGGATGACNACCTGTAAGATCAAGAACAGTNACGGGGAATTCGAAGACATCAACAGCGAGAAAGCCCTCGATGAAATCGCCGAGCGTGTCAGCAAACTCGTTGAAGAACACGGACCTCGTTCTATCGCCACTTATAACGGCACCGTTGCATTCCAGAATTCTGCGCAGCTTGTCTACAGCCGGGAATGGCACAACGCACTAAAATCACCCTCCTATTATACGAGTGTGACCATCGACCAACCGGCCAAGGTCTTTGTCGGTTCCCGCATGGGCTACTGGACTGCAGGGAGTCATTTCTTCCACGACTCCGACGTCGCAATGATCATTGGTAACAATCCAATCGTGTCGCACTATGCACCTCCGGGTGGGGTCCCTTCTGTCAGCCCGTCAGACCAGATTCGCAAAGCAAGAAAGCGCGGGCTCAAACTGATTGCTATTGACCCAAGAAAAACAGAACTGACGCGTCGCTCAGACATGCACCTGCAAATCAAACCGGGTGAAGACGCCACGCTACTGGCTGGCTTGATTAGAGTGATCCTGGTTGAGGAACTGCACGATACTGAATTCTGTGAGCAGTTCACCAGCGGGCTTGATGAACTTCGAGCCTCTGTTGAAGAATTTGATCCTGCGACGGTCTCTGCCCGCACTGACATTCCTGAAGACCTGATCCTTGAAGCTGCCAGAACATTTGCGGCAGGCCCCCGAGGCGTTGCCATCACCGGGACTGGTCCGGAAATGGGCGCCCACCCCAACCTGACGCAGCATCTGACGGCCTCTTTGAACACTATTTGTGGCCGCTACTACCGCGAGGGAGACACGCACCCGAACCCTGGCTCACTGGCCCCGAAAGCGCCCAAGTTTGCCCAAGTGTTTGAAGCACCGGTCGCCTGGGGCCGAGGAGATCGCAGCCGCACACACCCTGACCTTGGCGAGCTCGCCTCCCCGACAGGCGTTCGCGAAATGCCGACTTCACAGCTGGCTGATGAGATACTCATGCCCGGTGAAGGCCAAATAAAAGCACTATTCGTTATTGCCGGTAACCCCCTGATGGCATTTCCGGACCAGGAAAAGGCATTTGCGGCGATGCAGGAGCTCGATCTGCTGGTCTGTATTGATCCTTACATGTCTGCTACTGCAGAAATGGCCGACTATATATTGGCACCAAAACTCACTCTCGAGCGTGAGGACGTCACACTGCTTGCCGACTACTGGTACGAAAAGCCTTACAGCCAATACAGCAAGGCAGTAGTAGAAACCGACCACGACGTGATCGAAGAATGGGAATTCTATTGGGGTCTTGCCAAACGAATGGGTTTGGAAGTGACGATTAAAAACAACATCATTCCCAACGACCGAAAACCAACCAAGTTTGAGTTATTGCAGGCCATAACAGAAGGCTCACGTGCGGATCTGAGTTTCTTAAGAGATAACCCAGGCGGGCATATCTTTGAAGACATGAAGGTTGAAGTCCAGCGTGCTCCCGAAGGCAAAACTGGCCGACTAAAGCTCTTCCCTGTGGGCGTCGCCGAAGAATTTCAGGCCCTGAAAGAGAGCGTTGAGACAGAAGAAGATTACAGCCATCAGTTGATTGGGTTTCGCAGCAAATACGTTCTTAATTCGTTTGGTCGTACCCTGCCCGCAATCCTGGCAAAATCAGGTACCACCAACCCCGCACACATCCACCCGGATGACCTGGCCGCAATGAATATCACCGATGACAGTGAAGTCGTGATTCAATCACCTCACGGATCGATTCCAGCCATCGTCAAAGCCAACCACCGAATCAAACCCGGTGTGGTTGCCATGCACCACTGCTGGGGAGTGGCACCCGGACAGCAGGCCCCCGTTCGCGAGGTCGGCTCAAATACCAACCTGCTGGTCAACAGCGAAAAACAACTCCAGGAGTTTACCGGGATGACACGCTCCAGCGGCATCCCGATCAATATTCATCCAATCTAGTACCTAAGCTGGCAAGAGAGATGTAATGCACAAACAATTTGATACTGACGTTCTTCCTGTCATTACTGGTGATCTATCTGGTACTTGCGACGCAATTTGAAAGCTGGCGGGACCCCCTGATCATTTGATCTCGGTACCTACGTCTATTGCAGGCGCCATGATTTTTATTACGCTTGGTTTTGCGAGTTTGAATCTGTACACGCAGGTCGGGCTGATTACATTGATCGGGCTGATCGCCAAAAATGGGATATTAATTGTTGATTTTGCCAACCGAATGCAGGAAGAGCGGTGCCTGTCGAAACTGGATGCCGTGCTGGAAGCAGCCTCTGTTCGCTTAACGCCGATCCTGATGACAACGCTGGCGATGCTAATGGCGATGGTGCCACTACTCATCGCCTCTGGGCCTGGTACTGAAGGTCGATTCCAGATTGGCCTGGTGATCGCGAACGGCCTGGGTATCGGGACATTGTTCACCCTGTTTGTCGTGCCGGCGCTCGCCTGGTTCCTATTTGTCATTATTTAAAATTTTCACTATCGGAGACGCACATGAATGATCAATCCAAAAACTACGACGACGTAAAGCAGTATCGGCTGGACCCTGAACGTGAACAGGAGTTGATCAACAGCGCCGGTGAATGTGTATTTATCTGGGCCAACAAGGCAGGTCACCCCATTGGTGTCATCACCGCCTACGTGCCTGTAGACGGGAAAATCTGGATGACCGCGACCAAAGAGCGAGTTCGAATTAAGGCGATAGCGCGAGACGGGCGTTCTTCGTGCGTGTTCACCAGTAAAGGGACCCATATGGGTGGCGGCAAAACCGTCACCTATAAAGGTCATACCGTGATCCATGACGACGAAAAAACCAAACTTTGGTTTTATAACCTGCTGGCNATGGGTATGGCCATGTCAAAAGACGACGGCAATGCTTTCACNAANGACCTGAAACCGGAATTGTTCGTTAAATTCCTGGATACTCCCGAGCGAATAGTGCTGGAATTTACCCCGGAAATGTCGATCCCGTTCGACGGCGACAAAATGGCTGCAGGCACGGCAGAAGCCTACGCCCAGTTTGCGGCAGACGAAGCCTAAAGGGGGGGCACACAATACCGACGGACCAGTGGCAAATTGGTGACGTAAAAATCACCCGTATCCTGGAGGGTGAAAGCGGCCGCACCATGCTCCCGCTACCCGATGTACAACGAGTTCATCGTTGATTCAACTCAGCCTGTCATTGATGCTGGTCTTCGGCACTCCCTTCGCCACGCCGTCGGCAGGAAAGGTTGTACGTAAAGAAAAGCACTTCCAGTTTGAAGTGTGAGCGCAGCGCTGAAATAGCTGTTCGCTTATAAACATGCAGGCACGCTATGGTCTTCACCACACCGAGACGGCTGCCGGATCAAACGATGCGCCCGATTCGGTAAGAAGCACCTGGGTGTGTCGAGAACCACAGCGGTGATAGTTTAGTCACTGATGCGCTATGCTAATGACCTAAACTGAATAAAGGCACCCCATGACTATTAGCATTACAAAATCGAGTATTGATTTTGGCATTATCACCAAAGACATAGAACCCATGCTGACCTTTTACCGGGATGTCGTCGGATTGCCCTACCAGGCCAAAGTCGACATGCCTGGTGGAACCACCATGCACAGGCTCCTTGCCGGTGAATCGGTTATTAAAATTCTGGTACAGGCAAAGGAACCTGTCGCGGTTGCCCCTTCGGGCGGTGTTGCAGGAGCAACAGGCTACCGGTACTGGACTATCTCCATCGATAACCTTGAAGAGATCACGGCCCAATGCAGCGACGCCGGCTACAAAGTACCGGTTGCACTAATGAATGTACGCCCGGGAGTCCGTATTTCAATGGTCGAAGACCCGGACGGTAATTGGGTCGAGTTTCTGGAACAGACGTAGCGGCGGCGTCATGAACTGGCACGCCACCAAACTGGACTAGCCGTTCACTACTTTCAACAATGATCGCCAATTAGCGATTCCCAATGGTGGATCAGCGGTGCTTCCAGCGTCGGAAACGCCTCGCGTGAACCCCGGCAAGCCCTGGTAGAAAGCTCCAATTACTTTAACTGTTCTTTCACATCCGCCAGACGTTCGATACATGCCATACATTCCTGCTGGTTACTGCTGATATTTCTTACAATGATATCGGTAAAGCCCTGCTCTTCAAGGACCTTAATCTGACCAGCAACCTCTGAGACGGAACCGATCATCAACGCATCGTCCGGAATGCCTCGATAACCTTTCTCCACGTAGGGCGTGGCAACCTTCTTGGCATCCTCGCTGGAGGAACCAACATAAATATCTCGGCGAATCGCTTTCGCGGTCGGGACACGATCATATTTAGCACAGTGTTCCATATAGCGATCCAGCACCTTGCCGGAATCAACCGGCGACAACGACGGCGCAGCAAGCCAACCCTCTGCCATGCGCGCAGTGCGTTCTATGGCCTTATCAACCAGCGACCCCACCCATATATCGACATGATCGGTTGGCACCGGGGAAATTTTTGCCTGCGACAGGTTCCAGTATTTTGGTTCGTCAACACTTTCGCCACGCCACATGCCGCGCATGCTGTTAATGCTGGCCACAAACATGCCGACCTTTTTGGACATATCGATACCCATGGCTTTGCCCTGACGCTCGTCGCCCAGGCCACACTGCATGATGAACTGGCCCTTACCCAGGCTCGCGAGCGTACCGATTTGTTCAGCCAGGGTGACGGGATGCCAGAGTGGCAACAGATATAATGCGCCATAGGGTTTGTCACCCCACTCTGCCAGCATTCGCGCCAGCATCACATTGTTCTGGTAGTAGGGAAATGGCGTCACATGGTGATCACCCACAAATAGTGTATCGAGCCCGGCATCACGGGATGCCCTGGCTCGTTCGATCATGTTACGCGCACCTTCACGCGGATCCTCCACAGAATGCGAAGAAGTCACCGATATTCCAATTTTCATCTGATTCCTTGTTTATAAACCAACAGTTACAAATCCACAGCTCTAAACCTACAGTCAGTAGTACAGCAAACGTCAGCTACTAACGTATTTTTCTACCGTCGTGTGTGACGCGCACGGATTTCATGATAGTTACCTGGTGTCTCCCCCGGGTCCGCGCAGCGAGACAGCTACCGGTCCAGGTAAGAGACCAGCGCCCCGGTCATACCTTCATACGCGGCGCTTAAGGCGCCTGCCGCTTGATCCTCTGAATTTGGGTCCCCGGTGTCAAACTCTCCCTTCCAGATAATTTCACAAACTGCACCTCCATCGACTGCACCTCCATCGACAACCTGGACAATGGCTTTGTATTGCTTCATGCCCAGGGGCTCACCACAGACCAGTTCATAGCCAAGCATTCTCTTGACCGGATCCAGAAGAATGAGCCTTTCAGCAATCTCATCCCCTGACATCTTGAGGTGACGTACCATGCCGATACCCTCGCCCTCAATGGAAATCTCTCCTGCGCCTCCACCAGCCCAGTTCAGGAACCCGCTAAAATCGGCCAGTACCTCCCAGACTTTCTCAGCGGGCGCATCTGCAGGCAGTGTTAAATTGACTTCCTTCACGTGAATATCCTCATAGGGTTAACCATCCGCCATCACAGGGTAGATATATACCCGTCACAAACG
>PCCP01000010.1 GCA_002731775.1 Gammaproteobacteria bacterium | reverse complement strand
ATATTGTTCAGATTTGCTGCTCGGAAGCTTGCCAGGCCATGGGTTCCAGAGATCTGGAACAATACGCCCAGGCAACCCTTGAAATAGGGTTTGGAGAGACCACAGCCGATGGTCATATTACTTTGCAACCGGTTTACTGTTTAGGCAACTGTGCCTGCTCTCCCTCGGTGCAAATAAACGGCAAGGTTCACGCCCGGGTTGATGCCGGCCGCTTTGATGAGCTTATCGGTGAACTCAATGACTGCGTTCATGTGCCTGCCAGGAGCCAGGTTAGCGAGCAAGCTACCACCTGTTTCTATCTTCCTCAGGATACCACTGCAGTTGCTCTGGGAGCAGATGCAGTTGGCCAGCAACTGGTTGAAGAATATGCTGACCGTCAGGCTGACTTTTCTTTGCTGCGGACCGGGTCTCGCGGTTTGTTCTTTCTTGAGCCGCTGCTGGAGGTGGATACAGACCAGGGGCGGATTGCCTTTGGTCCGGTAACCGATAGCGATATAGCCAGCATATTAACAGCGCTTGAGGGAGATCCCAGCGGGCATTCTCTTTATCAGGGTGATATCGAAAAAACAGATTATCTAGCCCATCAGCAGCGTATTACTTTTGCTCGTGCTGGCATAGGAGATCCAATTTGCCTTGATAATTATAAAAGCCTGAATGGTTTTAAAGGCTTGCACCAGGCACTGTTATTGACGGCTCAGGGGATTGTTGATCAGGTCAAGCAGTCTGGCTTGAGAGGGCGTGGTGGCGCAGCATTCCCGGCAGGAATCAAGTGGCAGACCGTGCTGGATGCCCCTGGCAAACAAAAATACATCGTGTGTAATGCTGATGAAGGCGACTCAGGCACTTTTGCTGACCGTTTGCTCATGGAAGCTGATCCGTACCAGCTCATAGAAGGAATGATTATTGCGGGTTTGGCGGTGGGTGCTACGCAAGGCTATATCTATTTGCGGTCCGAGTATGGCCTTGCCTTTGAATTGCTAGGCAAGGCGATTGAACATGCTGTTGCCGCGGGATTTCTTGGCAATGACATCATGGCTTCGGGCAGAGATTTTCATCTGCAGCTGCGACTGGGCGCAGGGGCCTATATTTGCGGCGAGGAAACGGCATTGCTGGATAGCCTTGAAGGTAAGCGAGGTATGGTCCGGGTTAAACCCCCGTTACCTGCTTTGAAGGGACTTTTTGGTAAACCCACTGTCGTCAATAATGTGCTCACGCTAGCAGCAGCAACGACCATTCTTGACCGGGGTGGCGAAGCCTATAGTGACCTCGGCCTGGATCGGTCGCGGGGAACCCTGTCAGTTCAACTCGCTGGAAATATCAAAAGGGGCGGACTTATCGAGGTTGGTTTTGGATTGACCCTGCGTGAGATATTAGATAACTACGGAAAAGGAACTTTGAGTGGTAGGCCTGTTCGAGCTATTCAGGTGGGCGGACCTTTGGGTGCTTTCCTGCCTGAATCCCACTGGGATACGCCCATGGACTATGAAGCTTTTGCGGAAATCGGCGCTATGGTTGGTCATGGCGGTGTTGTGGTTTTTGATGACACGGTGGATATGGCGGCGCAAGCGCGGTTTGCTATGGAATTCTGCGCTGTTGAGTCCTGTGGTAAATGTACGCCTTGTCGAATTGGTTCAACCCGGGGTGTTGAAGTTATCGATCGAATAAGGGCTAACCAAAATCGTGAAGATAATTTAATCTTGTTACATGACCTGTGTGACACCATGGAAGCCGGCTCGCTGTGTGCCATGGGCGGGTTGACGCCAGCACCGGTCAGGAGCGCGTTGAGTCATTTCTCTGAAGACTTTAGAAACCATGACCTGGGAGAACAAGGAAATGCTTGAATTCTATCAGCCCCAGCCAGATGGTGGTACACCGGTCAGTACCGGTTCGAAAATGATGACTTTGGCCATTGATGGCATTGAAGTAACCGTCGCCGAGGGGACCTCCGTGATGCGTGCAGCCATGCAGGGCGGAATAAAGATCCCAAGACTATGTGCAACAGACCAACTCGAATCCTTTGGTTCCTGCCGGGTGTGCCTCGTTAAGATACAGGGACGAGACGGTTTCCCTGCTTCCTGTACCACGGCAGCAGAAGCAGGAATGGAAGTTAGGACCCAGTCTGATGAATTAGCTAAATTACGTCGTAATGTGATGGAACTATATATTTCTGATCATCCATTGGATTGCCTCACCTGCGCAACCAATGGTGATTGTGAATTACAGGATACAGCCGGAGAGCTTGGCTTGAGGGAAGTGCGCTACGGTTATAATGGCAGTAACCATCTTGCTGTCGAGAAAGATAAGTCAAACCCGTATTTCACTTTTGATGCTTCTAAATGCATTGTCTGTTCTCGCTGTGTACGTGCCTGTGAGGAAGTACAGGGAACTTTCGCCCTGACCGTTGAGGGTCGCGGCTTTGCCTCGGTTATCAGTGCTGGACAAAGCGAAGCATTCATGGATTCTGAATGCGTATCTTGCGGTGCCTGCGTCGATGCCTGCCCTACAGCGACATTGGTCGAGAAGAGTATTATCGACTTGGGTAAGCCGGAGCATAGTGTTACAACCACCTGTGCCTACTGTGGCGTGGGCTGTTCCTTCAAGGCAGAGTTAAAAGGGGATCAGGTAGTTCGGATGACGCCTGATAGAAAAGGAAAAGCCAATGAAGGTCATGCCTGCGTTAAAGGTCGCTTTGCTTTTGGTTATGTGAATCATAAAGATCGGATTACCCAGCCGATGATTCGGGACAGTATTGATCAGCCCTGGCGCAAGGTGTCCTGGCANGAAGCTGTGCAGTATGCNGCNCAGCGTTTTACTGAAATACAGNAANANCATGGCAATAACAGTGTCGGTGCTATTTCGTCATCCCGTTGTACCAATGAGGAAGTGTACCTGGTCCAGAAAATGGTGCGCGCGGGATTTGGCAATAATAATATTGATACCTGTGCCAGAGTGTGCCACTCACCTACCGGTTTTGGGTTGAAAACAACCCTGGGAGAATCTGCAGGAACGCAGACCTTTGCTTCAGTGGACGAGGCTGATGTGGTCATCGTTATGGGAGCAAACCCCACTGATGCGCATCCGGTTTTTGCCTCACGTCTCAAGCGCCGTTTACGTGCCGGGGCGAAACTGATTGTCATTGATCCCCGAAAGATTGAATTGGTGAGTTCACCCCACATCAGCGCCGAATTTCACTTGCCTGTACGTCCAGGAACTAATGTTACCGTGCTCAATGCACTGGCTCATGTGATCCTCAGTGAAGGGCTTCATGCTCAGGACTATATTCAGGAACGAAGTGATCTTGACGCGTTCAGAAAGTGGCAGAAATTCATCCTTGCTGAACAGCATTCACCGGAGACGACGGCTGATATTACGGGGATCCCAGCTAATGATCTGCGTAGCGCCGCTCGGCTCTATGCTGGAGCATGCAATGCCGCTATTTTTTATGGGCTGGGCGTTACTGAGCACAGCCAGGGATCTACTGCGGTAATGGCTATCGCGAATCTGGCTATGTTAACGGGTAATGTGGGTCGCGATGGGGTGGGTGTTAATCCCTTAAGAGGGCAGAACAACGTCCAGGGTTCCTGTGATATGGGATCATTCCCTCACGAATTGCCTGGCTATCGGCATATTTCTGAGCCTCTGACACGACAGCTGTTTGAGGCAGAATGGGGGGTAACACTGGATCCCGAGCCGGGCCTTAGGATTCCGAATATGTTCGATGCAGCCCTGGATGGGGATTTTAAGGGTCTGTACTGCCAGGGAGAAGATATAGCTCAATCTGATCCGAATACGCAGCATGTTGAAGCGGCTTTGCGATCCCTGGAATGCCTGGTGATCCAGGACATTTTTCTTAATGAAACCGCCAAGTATGCTCATGTGTTTTTGCCTGGAGCTACTTTCCTTGAAAAAGATGGAACCTTTACCAACGCAGAACGACGCATCTCGCGAGTAAGGAAAGCCATAGCGCCTCTGAGCGGTAAAGCTGACTGGCAGGCCACTATGGCGTTTGCCAATGCGTTGGGGTGTAGCATGACTTATGAGCATCCATCGGAAATCATGGATGAGATTGCAAGATTGACGCCCACTTTTGCCGGTGTGAACTACGATAAACTGGATAAATTGGGAAGTATTCAATGGCCATGCAATGACGCGTCTCCCGAAGGGACGCCAATCATGCATGTTGGTGAGTTCGTGCGTGGTAAGGGTTTCTTTGCAATTACCGAGTATGTTCCCACCGATGAACGTGCTAACCGGAAGTACCCATTGCTTTTAACAACCGGGCGCATTTTGTCCCAGTATAATGTCGGTGCTCAGACCAGACGCACGGACAACAGTCAGTGGCATGCTGAAGATACTCTGGAAATTCACCCTCATGATGCAGAGGAACGTGGTATCAGCCCGGGTGACTGGATAGGCATACAGAGCAGGGTGGGGGAAACTGTACTGCACGCTGAGGTAACGGACCGAGTCAAGCCCGGCGTGGTCTATACAACGTTTCATCATCCGGTTTCCGGCGCCAATGTGATTACCACCGATAACAGTGATTGGGCAACTAACTGTCCAGAATATAAAGTTACCGCGGTGCAGGTGAGTAAGGTCAGCCAGCCATCAAACTGGCAGAGGCGACAAAAGGACTACCATGATGAGCAGCTTCGGCTGCTCGAAAAAGCCCAGCAGGTATGAATGATCTAGTTAAAGCAAGAGCGCTCTCACGAGTTGTCTGGCAGGCAGGCAAGGTTGTTTCTGGCGTGGATCAGGTCGCTGTAGAAATGCCTGTGGCGATGGTTTACAACGATATATCTCATGCTGTGATGATGGCAACACCCAGTGACCTGGAAGACTTTGCAATTGGTTTCAGCATGAGTGAGGGTATTCTGGATTCACCGGTTCAACTGCTGGATTGTAAAGAAAATATAACGTCCAAAGGCATTGAATTGGCCATGACTATCACAGAAGCACCCTTTGCCCGACTCAAACATCGGCGTCGGGTTCTGGCAGGTCGAACAGGCTGTGGCATTTGTGGCATAGAATCACTGGATCAGGTCATGAATAAACCTGCGTTGATAACATCAGATATTCGAGTGACTCACAGCGCTGTGCAAAGTGCCCTGGTAACGCTGGGTGAGAGGCAGGAATTGCAAAGGCAGACAGGGGCTGTACATGCAGCTGCCTGGTGTAGCGTAAACGGGGAATTGCTGATTATTCGCGAGGATGTGGGTCGCCATAATGCGTTGGATAAATTGCTGGGTGCCAGAAACCGGCAAGGTGATGCTGATAGCCCGGGGTTTGCCCTGGTTACCAGTCGCGCCAGTTATGAGATGGTGTTTAAGACGGCCAGTGCAAATATACCGTTACTGGCAACGCTTTCAGCGCCAACTTCACTGGCTATTGAACTGGCCAATCAAAGTGGTCTGACGCTGGTGGCATTTACAAGACCAGAACGTCATGTAATCTATACTGGCCGACAGCGTTTGCCGGGTTGAAAGGGTTGGATTAGAAGGGAGCACCAATGACACGTCCCGTTAAAATGATCAATCAGATTGCCCTTAATATGAGTGCCAATGGTAGTCATGATGAGGTAGCGCTTCAGGTGGCTCAGCATCTTGAAAAATTCTGGACAGGAACGATGAAAACCAGGGTCATAAAGCAGTGTTCCATCGAAAATACGGAATTTTCACTTATTTCACGGAAAGCGCTTCACTATCTTGAAGCGATGCAGAAAGCTAAACCATCCTGAGCTCTCCCTGGACAATTCACTCCGGGCTGTCAACGTTAACGAACGCCTGTCCCGAAAAACTGTAACCACAACCACATGGCCTGACTGCAAACCAGGAAATATGTTTTTTGTAAGGTAGGCGCTGAACGCGGAAAAGATAACTGGAACCGGATCAGATAATGACCGTGCTGCCTGGATAGAAATTGCCCGGTACAGCAGTAGAGTTCAAGAAACCGTTGCTTTTAATGCTGTTCAGGGTGTCGACTGTAACGATATGTCCTGCCAGATTTGTTCGACCAGGGATTTGATCTGCAGGCCCTCTTGCCATCGGTCACTGAGTTCCCGTTGATTGCCATCTGTAATGGCATAGGGCGGCGGGCCAAGTTCGACCAGAAATCTTAGGGTGGCAGCTTGTCCATTGCGCGCAGCCCACTTGCTCATCCCTTGTCGCCACCAGGCAATGAACTGGTCGAGCCATTGTTTGTGCTGAGGGAAGTTCAGGGCAATCTGGATTTGCTCGTTATTGGATACTCTGCCCTGAAATGAATCTGAGCGTTCTAATATCTGGTCAATATATTGACCGTCCTGCTCGCTTAAGGGTAAGGGAAATTCCCGGTCAACCACGAAGTGTGAAAGATCAGCGCATAAGCGTAATTCTGGAACCTGGTGCAAGACTTCCAATGTATAGAACAGGTCGTTTAAGGTGCCGTTGCGGTGGGTTTCCATCAGCACAGGCATGGCATAATGCTCAGCGGTAGTTAACCACGAGCGTACTACAGAGGCCGCTGCACTGGGCTGTAAGGGCATGACGCCGCCGATAATATTAACCTGGCTGGCATTGAGGCTGGTTGCCATGTCCAGTAGTGGCGCCAGTTCTTCTGCCGTGTATGGAAAAGCATTGACCATACATCCTAGTTGATATTCTTTAAAAAGAGGCTTTAAAGCCAGGCACTCATTAATCTCGTCAACCGCGGGATCCAGGCACACGCCATGGTAGCCAGCTTCTGCAATTTGCTTGAATTGTTCAGGCATGGACCGCTCGGCCTTACCTGGAATGCGTTGTTGCATTGCCCATAGCGACTGGTAAATTTCTAATTTTTGCAAAGCAAGTCCTAAAAGGAGGTGAGGAAAGATGCCGCATTTCCGCCAGTGACTCTGGCCTGCTGGGTTGCCTTGAGAAATGCGTGACCTGAGACGAGGGTCAGGCCGGGGGCATCATGAAATATACGATAGGTGCGGTAACGATGGTACATCAGTAACTGAGGCCATAGCGGGATTATATTCTCTGCAGAACTGCCAAACAGTTTTTCATGCAGGGCGGGTAGTTCATACCAGGGGGTGGTGGGTCTGGCGTGATGGGCGTTGTGATAGCCAAAATTTAATACTAGCCAGTTAAGCCGAGGATGGCGCCAGGATATCATGGGGCTGAAAGTATGTTCCTGCTCCCAGGCCAGATCCCCTTTATGTTCGGAGACTTCATCCGAATAGAGTCTTAAATGATAAGGGTAGTCGTGTTCTAGACCATCCATGAATCGCAAGACGATGATCATCAGCGTGTAAGCGATGATGTAGCCCAGCAATGCTATCGGGAACCATAAAGCCAGGGTTAATATCAGGCTACCTCGAATAATAATAACGATTAAATTGCGGACTCGTTGCGAATGTCTTTGCGGAATGATAAAAGCGCTGAACATCATGATGGTATGCATGAGAAAGTCATGGGCAGGGATATAGAACCACTCAAGCAGTATGGTGACCCTGTAAAATAGCGGATGGCGGAGGAAAAAAGCTTCGTAATCAAACCAGACAACATCATCATTATCGACATGATGGCGAAAATGTTTGTAGCGAATATCTTCCTGGGTTCCGTAGCTGGAACCACATAGCCAGCCTAGTATTTTGCCAAGTGAAGCATTGTGCTTGTTTGATCTGAACACGGTGTTATGGGCACACTCATGTATTAAATAGGCACCGATAATCAGCCCGTGAGCGAGCAAAAGTAGACCTGGCAGGAAGCCAGCCCAGCCGGAGAAGAACAATAGGGACCAGCCCAGAGTATAGGTCGCCAGGCTATATACGATTGCTGCGCTATGCCGGTAGGCGCCTTCTATGGACTTGAATAGCATCATTTTCCTTTTGATGTGCTTTTAACCCTAATCGTCCTACGCGGTATCGTGTCTGACTTTCATGAACCGAAACCATGTTATTGTCGCCAATTGTCTGACCATTTTCCAGTTACATATTTTCCAGTTTGCCTAATAGCTGATAGTCAGTTTATTTCGAAGTGTTCCCCATAAACTCCCATATGGCTTCTAAACCGATGTTTCTGGCACCCTGTTTTGCCCAGACATGGCCGCCTTGCCAGGAGCAGGTGACAATCGACGCGGCGCTGGCGCAGTTGGCGTGTTCAGAGCATTGCCAGCTTTGGTCGCCGTCTGAAACGGTGGGGTAAGGTGTATTGCCGTTTTTGGCACAGTGCTGGGCTTTTGCCCAGACCGATGCAGTGGTGGCTGCGGAATCGTAGATCATACCGTCTGCACTGGCCTGGCCTAGACCGTTAACGACCTGATCCTGGTGGCCAACGATCTGGAGTAGAGATACTTTGCTTTCAGGGCCACAGGCGTATCCTCTTGTGGGGAAGCCGTGAACCGGGATCACAGCAGCCAGTTTATCCTGTAGACCGCAGGCGATGCCTGCAGCGGTCTGTGCACCCTGGCTGAAGCCCATGAGAAAAATTCGGCCCGCATCGATGCTGTAGTGGGCCTGTAGGTGATCGGTTAATCTGCGTAGGAATAGCAGATCGTCTGCACAGCTTGTTCCCCAGTGACACTGACGTGTCTGCTCTGTTTTCGGGCAGTTTTCGAAATCATCATAGGAGTAGGATTCGGGTGCGCAGGTAGGGCCGAGTGGACCATTGTCAAACCTTGAGCCAAGGTCGTTAAAAGAGGTTAGACCACTGCCTGGTGCAGACTCAGTACCATTTGGAAAGACCCCTATATAACTGTGTCGATTGATGTTGGCGAACATGCCGGTTGTTTTGTGTTGAAAATCTGAGCCGGATCCTGTGTAGCCATGCAGGCCTATCACCAAGGGATGTTTCGATCCGCAATTATAGTCCTGCGGCAAGTGTAAGACATAAGACCGGTGGACGTTTTGTATTTGGATCGTCAGGGTTGAATCCAGCCCTCTGGCGGCACCGAACAGAGGGCAGTTTATTTTGCCAGCTAAGTTTGCTTGATCGTCTGAGGCAGAGTCGCCGAAAGCGGCTGCACC